>CAYOFS010000083.1:0-8874 GCA_964403095.1 uncultured Flavobacteriaceae bacterium
ATTTTCAACTTTATATATCTGTATATTAAAAATATACGCAAATATAATATTTTATAAGTTATTTTCTAAAATAAGTACTAACTTGAATTAGTAAAAAAACTTACACATCCCTTAGAAGGTTTTTTACCCAAATATAAGTTGTCTGGCTATAAAAAGAAAGCACTGGTTTTTTTGACAGCCCAATTGTTATTATATCCTTTTTAGGATAATTAGACTCTAAAATATACATCACTATTGATGAGGAAAAATTCACTATTTTTAAATACTCATTAAAGTTAATGTCTTCACCTAATATTTTATGATCTAATATTTTTATTCGGGGTGTGTTTTTAAATATCCTTTCTAGTTCATTTATATTTTCTCTCGGATGAGGTTTAATAAACATAACTTGCTCTTTATTTAAATATTTATCCATTATTTTTAAATATACTTTTTCTTTAAAAATTAATGATTTTCCTATATCTTGTTCAGGGAAAGAGAAAAATAATATATTCTTTTTTTCTAGACAATCAGTCTTCAATTGTTGTTTCTGCAATTTGAATTTTATGTATTTAACATTACCTCTAGTACTTGGCAACATCTCTGGGTATCTACAATAAACAATATCAATACGTTTATCCGTTCCAAAACGAGTTACGTAATTTATTTTATGTCCCAACAACAACCTACTAAACAAATAGTAAAACAATCTTAAAAATTTAGTTTTAACTTTTTCATTAACATAAAAGCCAGTACCTTCTTCAACTGCAATTAAATTAACATCATTAGTCTTACACACTTTATTTAGTAATAATTGTGTGAAATTATCTTTTTCCGTTCCTATCGTTATATTAATTTTAGCATTGAATAGATGTTTGTTTTTTAAGTCCTCAATAAATTGATTTATATTTTTTAATTTATCTCTAGTAATTATCAGTTCTTTAAATGGACTTTTCAATATTGAATCGATAGAAAATTCAATATTGGGGTGTAGGTATTTATGCTTGGAATTTATTTTATCAAATACATTTTTAGAATAAATAATCATGCTACTATCAAGTTCCATATCAGTTTTAAATAAGTGTTTCATCACCTTAAAATGAAAAGGAGTTAATATAACATAGATGTTTTTTATTTTTTTATCCATTTCTAACTATTAGTTAATCTATAATAGTACATTTTAGTGAGCAATAACAAAATACTACTTGTTAAAAAAGAAATAGCTGCTCCAGTAATTCCAAACATAGGTATTAATATAATATTAAATATAATATTAAGTACAGCTACAAATAATGTAGATTTCACTATGCTCAGTTCTTTTTCTTTAGCAATAAGGACATAATGATATGAATAACTAATATTTAGAAACAAACCTCCCAAAAGTAAAATAAAAAAAATGGGGTGATGAGCATAAAGTTCATTTTTATTTATGACTTTTAAAATAATTGGTAACGAAAACCATGAAAAAACACCATATAAAATAATAATTCCCGAAGATTTAATTATTATTTCATTCTTAAGCTTCAGTATCTTTTGTTTATTATTATCATTAACCGCATGGAATATTTTTGGATACACAAAAGAAATTATTAAAGTAAAAACAACTACATTAATTAGATTGTATAGTTGAAAAAACATAGAATAAATTCCAAGACTTGTTTTTTCTAAAAAATAAACTATCAAATACCTATCTGAATATTCCACTATTTTAATACCTATTGTAGAAATAAACATAACTACACCTACTTTAATCCCCTTCTTTATCCATTGCTTATCTACTTTAACATCAAAAAACAGATTAATGTCTGGAAAATAAACTAAACCCACAATCACACTGAAAATAGCTGAAAATAGCCATGAAATTAAAATAGTTTCTAAATTTAATTCTACAACTTCGGATAAAAATAAATACATCGATAAAACTAAAGCCCAAATACCTGTCCTTATGAAGAGTAATAAATTAGCAAATAGTGTTTTTTCAAGAATTAAATACATTCTAAAAAGTTCTTGACCCAAGTGTTCAAAAAATAATAAAACAATCATCAAAAACACAAAATAAATAGAAATTAAATTTTCAAAAAAATAAAAATAGACAACTATCAAAAATGAAACAAACATAAAAATAACTGCGTGTGTGTATAATTGATTTTTAAGTATAAAAATTAATCTCTCTTTTTTTTTTGTTACTCTCCTTGATGAATAAATATAAAAATCAAAACCGACCAACATGACTAACAAAGTAATTGTTGTTACTAATAGAGTGTATTCTCCTTGTAACTCTAAAGACAATTCTTTTACTATAAAAAAAGTAAGAGCAAACCGACCCAATAAGCTTACTCCTCTTAAAAACAAAGCTAAAAAATTATGTAAATTCATTTATTATATTGCTAAAAAATATCTTCACTTAATATTTTATTTCTGGTAATTAGTTAGATATTTATTTAATCTCATCGCTAAAATTACAACTAAGCTCAATAGAAACCCAAAAGCTGCATATTTTAACCGGTTTGAATTTATAAGTGAACTATATTTTTCTCCATCATTAAATTCAGATATAGGATCAATAATAAAATCATAATTTACAAATTCTAGGTTAATTTCACTCAATCTATCTACCAAATCAATATTTTTATTGAAAAGTTCAATATCTTTATTTTTTGTTTTTTGTTTACCACCTAAATCTATATTTGTACTTGAACTTGTGTTATTATTAGCACTTAGTATAGCAACATTTTTATATAAATTCCGTAGTGAATCTATTACTTTTAAGTCTTTTTCAACAATTACTTTTCTATTACTAAGTTCTTGGAGTTTTGATTTTTTTCTTTTTTTAAAGTAATCATTTTCATTCAATTCAATTATCCCACCTTTTAATTTATTAAATATTTTTTTATCCGAAGAGTATGCAGTAATAGTTTGTTTTTCAAGATCAGGATTATTTATTCTTTTTGCAAATTTTTCTACAGTGAAACCTCTTGTAAAAATAGTGTCTGTTTTTTGCATATATTTATCAAATTCTTTTACAAGGTTTTTTTCCTTATCATAAGGTTCAACCTTAAATGAATTTAAAGTACTTGCTTTTGAAGGTTTAATATTAAAAATTTCACTAAGCCTAATAGTGTCCTCTTCACTTATTAATGTGTTAAGCAAATCTATCTGCTTATATAACCTATGACCTGATCCGTAATTTGTATCAACTATCATAGTTGACATATAGATATCTTCAACATTCTTTTCTAAAACATAACCTATAACTCCACCTAAAATTGTAGCTATTCCAATTATTAAGGCATTTTTTCTAAAAAAAATTAAAATTAAAATTAAATAATGTAAAATAGCTTTAAAAAAATTACCAATAGCTTTAAAAAAATTGCTAAATCCTTTTCCTATTAATTGAAACAACTTACCTAAGTCTACTTCTTCATTCTGTGTTGTTGGTACTTTATCTGACATGTTTTTTTATTTGAAAATTTGTTCTAAAATTTTTTGTGTAATTATATAAGTTGGTTTAACACCTGTAGTTCCTAAACCTCCAGACGCTAAAGTAGCTCCAGTTTCTAGCGGATTATCAGATGCATAATAAGCATATCTCACTTGTACATCTTTACCAATATTGCCTCTAATTTGTGAAGCAGCTTGTATGGCTTTTTGGTAATGCGCACCTTCCATTTCTAAACCAATAGCATTCCAAGTAGAATTTTTAAAGAATTCTAATAAATCTTTATTTTGTAAAGAAGTTCCCAAAACGCTCACCATTGTTCCGTCATAAACACCTAAACCAAAACCGTCTAAATCCTGCTTTGTTAGCTCGTTTTTAAACGGGTAATTATCTGCCGTACCTTCAAAGAAATGAGCAGAAGGTATCATAATATCGCCTTTTCCTCCTTGTAAAATTCCTGCTTTACCCATAATGGAAACGGATTTTACATTCAAATGATGTAGTTTTCCTTCTTCACAAAAATAAGGTTTTAATAACTCATCCATTGTTTCGTAAGCTTGTTCACCAAAGGCATAATCCATTACAATTAGAACAGGTTTATTTTTATTTGTTACCTTGTAATTAGATTCTTCAAAATCAATTTTTTCGGTATCAATAATTTGTACATTAATATTTGTTTTTGATTCGTCTTTAATATAAATTAATCCTTTTTTCGAAGCTGCTTTCTTTACTTTTTTTCTAAGTGCTTTATTTTCACTTTCGCTTAATAATTCAAATAAGGCTATGCCTTTATTTGTTTTAACTTCTTCTTTCAAGAAAATAGGTGCGTAAATACTATTCATTACACTATGCATATTTGCACTAATAACATGAATTTCTCTATCGATTAAACCTGCCTTTTCAAGGTTTTCTTTAATGGCATCTGCCCAAAGTTCTCCATAAATATGATGACCAATGCGTTCTCTTAAAGTTGCTGAAAATTTAATGCTTCTTTTTTCGTTGTTAAGAACTTCATTAATTGCTAATTTTCCCATCCAATAAACTAGACCAAAAAATCTATTTTTATTAGTATAAGTAGCAAAATCTTTATCTGCTTTTTTGATTTCGGTAAAAGTTCTTCCTAAAATAGTAGCAACATGCGATAAAAGAACTTCTCTTTCTTTAACGGATACTTTTTTATTTAGTAAAACCATTTCTTCAAGAGCTTTCCATTCTCTAATAGTTTTCCCTTCATCGTTTAATAAAACATTATCTTTAATTTTATACGATTCTATAAACAAAAAAGTCAAATGGGTTAGGATATCATAAATATCCGATCGACCTCTTGTAACCTCAATATTCATTTGATGGCTATCAATTCTATAACAATTACGTCTTCTTTTGGAAGGAATAATCACTTCAAAATCAGAAGTAGATAATCCTTCATCTGCTGTTAAATCAATAAATTGACATTCTTCAATTCCAATTGGCAATCTATCTATTACATAAAGTAAACCTTCCAATTCTGCTTTTTCTTCGGCTATTGAGCCATAAATTTCTGGTTTTAGAGCAAGTAAAGCTTCTCTTAATGTTTCGCCAGAAACTCCCATTGGTTTATAAAAACCTCTATTGAATAAATGACGCATTGCAATATATAGGCGTTCAATGGCATTAGAAGATTCTTGAGATTTAGTTTGCTTTATGTTAATCATATAGTTTTTAAAATATAATTGACAAAGATATGTATTATTAATATAATTAAAGAGCATATCCAAAAATAAATATATTCGTTATCAACTCTTTAAAGTTCAAGTTAGTTATTGCAAAAACGAATAAAAAAGTTATTTATTGCTGCCTTTTATAAAACTCTTATTTTGCTTTAACAACAATAGTGTTTTTTACTTTTTCGGCTAAAATTCTTGCCGAATCAATATCAGCACTAACAATAGTTACATGTCCCATTTTTCTATTTGGCTTGGTTTGACTTTTACCATAAATATGAGGTGTAACACCTTTAAACGATAAAATTTTATTCATACCATGATAATAAACATCACCAATATAATTATCAGCACCAACCAAATTCACCATAACCGAAGGTAATTTGTTTTCTGCATTACCTAAAGGTAAATCTAAAATTGCTCGTATATGCTGTTCAAACTGATTGGTATAAGAGCCTTCAATACTAAAATGACCGCTATTATGAGGTCTTGGTGCTACTTCGTTCACAATTATTTCATCGTCTTGAGTAAGAAACAACTCCACCGCTAACAAGCCGACATGCTTAAATGAATTTGCTACATTTAAAGCTACATTTTGCGCTTTTTTTGCAATTTTATCAGAAATTCTTGCAGGAGATAAAACATATTCAACCTGATTAGAGTTTGGATTAAATTCCATTTCCACTACAGGAAAAGTTTCTATCTCTCCAGATTCACTTCTAGCAACAATAACAGCCAATTCGGTTTTGAAGTCAATTAAATTTTCGATGATGCAAGCAACATCTGCTAAAGCATCTAAATCATATATATTAGTTATTTTTTTCACACCTGTTCCATCATAACCAAACTCGGCTGATTTCCAAATAAAAGGAAATTCCAAATCTGCCTGTTTCAATTTTTCTAATGAATCAAAACGTTTAAAAGCCGCTGTAGGAATATTGTTTTTTGTGTAAAAATTTTTTTGTAAACCTTTATGTTTAATAATCTGTAATACTTTTGGTTGCGGATAAATTTTCAATCCTTCTTCTTCTAATTTGAGTAAAGCAGCAATGTTTACGTGCTCAATTTCAATAGTTAATACATCAACGGTTTTTCCAAAATTATAAACATCATCAAAATTATTAATGTCACCAATTACAAACGTATTTGCAATTTGAGCACAAGGTGCATCTTCTGATTTTTCTAAAATAGCAGTGTGAATATCAAACTTTTGAGTTTCGGTTAATAGCATTCTACCTAATTGTCCGCCGCCAAGAATACCTAATTTGAATTTAGATGAAAAATAATTCATTTTTTTTAATTTCTTATTGTTAATATATTTCCGCTTTTTGAAACAATATACGCTCTTGCCACTTGTTGTATTTCTGAACTTAATGGCGCACCGTCAATTTTCGAAAACTCTTTATCATCACAAGGACATTTCATACTTAAATCACTTTGTTCAAATGTCATAGTAGAGCAAGATTGTAAATTTATATGAGGGCAAGCCATATCAAAAGCAGTAAAATTATCTAAACCATTATTAAAAACGATAACGCCTCTAACACCTTGGCTAGGGAAAATTTTAAAACCACTAAGTAATATTCCATTTCCCTCAGGTAAGTTTAAGTTTATAGTGAAATTAACAACTACATTTGGCAGATATGTATTGCCATCATTATAATCATCTTTACAAGATAATAAAAGGACTAAAATTACTAAAAGAAAATATTTTTTCATTAACTGAATTGTTATTATTTACAAAGTTACTATTTTAGTTTAAAACGAATTATAAAAAAGAAAATTATATTAAATCAATAAAAAATCATTATCTTTGCAGTCTAAATCTCAGTCCGATAACAAATTGGAATTGAGATTTTTATATTTAAAAGTATTATAAATACTAAATTTAATATTATGAATAAAGTATCCTATTACACAAAAGAAGGTCTAAAAGAGTTGAGAGCCGAACTTGAACAATTAGAACATGTAGAAAGACCAAGAATTTCAAAAGCTATTGGCGAAGCAATTGACCAAGGTGATTTAAGTGAAAATGCAGAATATCATGCCGCAAAGGAAGAACAATCACACTTAGAAACAAAGATAGCCGAACTAAAAAATGCCGTTGCAAGTGCAAGATTGATAGACGAATCTAAATTAGATTTATCTAAAGTTCTAGCCTTATCAAAAGTAAAGGTAAAAAATTTAAAAATAAAAAAAGAATTTGAATATACGCTAGTAGCTGATGCTATGACCGATATTAAAGCTGGTAAAATATCTATCAATTCACCAATTGGTAAAGGCTTATTAGGTAAAAAAGTTGGAGATATTGCACAAATAACAATTCCTGCAGGAATAATGGAATTAGAAATTTTAAATATATCTAGATAATGGCTTCTATTTTCACTAAAATAATTAATAGCGAAATACCTTGTTATAAAATTGCAGAAAATACTGATTTTATTGCATTTTTAGATGTAAATCCAAACGCAAAAGGACACACTTTGGTAGTGCCAAAAAAAGAAGTAAATAAATTATTTGATTTAGATAAAGAAACATATACTGCTTTAATGTCTTTTTCAAGAGAAATTGCTATTGCTTTAGAAAAAGCTATTCCTTGTAAGAGAATAGGCATGAGTGTAATTGGTTTAGAAGTGCCTCATGTACACGTACATTTAATACCACTACAAGCTATGGAAGATATTCAATTTAATAAAAAAGAAAAATTTACGACAAATCAAATGCAAGAAATTGCAAAGAATATTGCTAATCAATTATAAAAAAACATATTTTAACGGCGATTGCATTGCGCCTTAATTTTAAATAATGCTTAAAATTTAATAAAATGTCACAAAACAAAAACTCGTCGAGAGGACGACAAGCTAGTAATAGCAAATCTTCATCTCCAAAAAACAAAAAATCAAACCCTTCTTCAAAAAGTAAAGGTAAAAAATTTGTAAAACCAAAAGATAAAAATTATCGTATTAACCCTAATTCGATCAAGAATTACAAAAACAAACCTTCAAAACCAACATCGGAAAAAAATTCATCTGACGGAATTAGACTAAACAAATACATAGCTAATGCAGGTATTTGCTCAAGAAGAGAAGCTGACATGTATATTTCAACAGGAAGCGTATCGGTAAATGGTAAAACCATTATTGAAATGGGTTATAAAGTACAACCAAATGACATTGTTAGGTTTGACGGACAATTATTAACACCTGAAAAAAAACAATACGTTTTACTTAATAAACCTAAAAATTACATCACTACAATGGATGATGAAAGAGGTAGAAAAACAGTAATGGATTTAGTCGCTAATGCAACCAAAGAACGTATTTACCCTGTTGGAAGATTAGATAGATCTACAACAGGCTTATTATTGTTCACAAACGATGGTGAAATGACTAAAAAACTGACACATCCAAAACACAATGTACGTAAATTATATCATGCTACTTTAGATAAAAAATTAGCCATGAAAGATTTACAAAAAATTGCTGAAAATTTTGTACTAGAAGGTAAAATGGTTTTTGTAGATAAAATTTCTTATATTGAAAATCAGCCAAAAACTGAAATAGGTATAGAAATTCACTCTGGAAGAAACAGAATTGTACGCAAAATATTTGCACATTTTGGTTATCATGTTATAAAACTTGACAGAGTTATTTTTGCTGGCTTAACTAAAAAGAATTTACCAAGAGGTTTTCATAGGTCACTTACACAACAAGAAATCAACTACTTGAAAATGATATAATTTTTGGTGTAAAGATA
>CAYOFS010000084.1:0-8825 GCA_964403095.1 uncultured Flavobacteriaceae bacterium
AACAAAATATGATATTAAAACTAAGGTTTTCCACTAAATTTGCAGTAGAACCAAACAAATTAAAACAAATTAAAAATGATTAAATATATTAAAATACTATTCCTTTTTATAGGGTTTCAAGTAATCGCTCAACAAGGAGGAATGTGGATTCCTTCGCAGCTAGAAGGAATGAATGAAAAAGAAATGAAAACTTTAGGTTCTCAAATGACTGCTCAAGATATTTATTCAGAAACTAAACCAAGTTTAAAAGACGCCATAGTTCATTTTAACGGAGGCTGTACTGCCGAAGTAATTTCTAAAAAAGGCTTATTATTAACAAATCACCATTGTGGTTACGGAGCAATTCAATCGCATTCTACAACAGAAAATGATTATTTAGCCGATGGATTTTGGGCAATGAAATCAAAAGATGAATTAGCCAACAAAGAAATGGTTGTTACCTTTATTAAACGAATTGAAGATGTTTCCATCCAAGTTTTTAAGGGCATAAGTGAAGACTTATCTATTAAAGACAAAAATGATAAAATCAGTCAAAATATTAAAAAAATAATTAAAAATGCTTCAAAGAAAGAGGATTGGTATGAATCCAAAGTTAAATCGTTTTATAACGGAAATCAATACTTTTTATTTATAACCGAAACGTTTAAAGATATTAGGCTAGTTGGTGCTCCACCTTCGTCTATTGGTAAGTTCGGAGCAGATACAGATAACTGGATGTGGCCAAGACATACAGGTGATTTTTCATTATTTAGAATTTATGCGGATAAAGATAACAAGCCCGCAACCTATAATAAAAAGAATAAACCATACAAGCCAAAACATCATTTACCAGTTTCCTTAGATGGCGTTGAAGAAGGTGATTTTACATTAGTATTTGGTTTTCCAGGTAGTACAGATGAGTATTTACCAGCTGTTGCAATTGAGCAACTTGTTGACGTTTTAAATCCTGCTAAAATTAAAATAAGAGAGGAAGCTTTGGCTATTGTAGATAAATACATGCGTGATGATAAACAGATTAAAATTCAGTATTCGTCAAAATTTGCAAGTATTGCTAACTACTGGAAAAAGTGGATTGGTGAAAGTCAAGGGATTAAAAAATCTGGAGCTATTGCTAATAAGCGTGAAATGGAAAAAGCTTTCGCTGAAAAAGTTAAAGGTACAAAAAACGAACATATTTTACCAGAATTTGACAGACTTTATAAAGAAATCAAAGAGACTTCCTTGGCTCGTGATATGTGGGTTGAAACAGTTTACCGAAATGTAGAAATATTAAATGCAAGTTTCAAATTATATCAATTAGAACGAAGTGCCGCAAAAGGAGAAGAGGCTTTTAATAAACACAGAGATGCGTTATTGAAAGGTTTTAAAGGCTTTTATAAAAACTATAGTGCTAGTGTAGATAAAGAGGTTTTTGCAAAATTAATGACTATGTATTTTGAAAACAATCCTAAAAAATACACTCCTAACGGCTTAGCAAATACAGATGTGAATTCAGTTGCAGAGGCCATTTTTAGTAATTCTGCTTTAGTAAATTTGGATAAAATGACGTCATTGTTAGATGGAAACATGCACGATGTTATTAATAAAATCAATACTGATATAGGTTATTCTTTTGGTAAGCAGTTAGCAGAGAGCTTTTACACAACTATAAATCCTGATTATCACAAAATTAAAAATCAGATAGCTGTAGTTCAAAAAAAATACATGAAATCCTTAATGGAGGTTTTTCCCGAAGATCGTTTCTTTCCAGATGCAAATAGTACATTGCGTGTAACTTATGGGCAAGTAAAAGGGTATTCACCAAAAGATGGCGTGTATTACAAGCCTGTTTCCTATTTAAAAGGAATTATAGAAAAACATAAACCAAACGATTACGAATTTGATGTTTCTCCAAAATTATTAGAACTATACAAAACAAAAGATTTTTGTGATTACGGAATTAATGGAAAAATGCCAGTAAATTTCTTAGGTACTAATCATACAACTGGTGGAAATTCTGGTTCACCTGTAATTGATGCTCATGGAAATTTAATAGGTCTAAATTTTGATAGAGTTTGGGAAGGCACAATGAGTGATTATTACTATGATCCTGAAATTAGTAGAAACATCATGGTTGATGCACGCTATATCATGTTCATAATAGATCGTTATGCAGGTGCGAAACGAATTATTAAAGAAATTGATTTTGTTCACCCTAAGGAGAATTAAATGAAAATAATTAATTATGTTTTATTTTTAAGTATCTTATTTTATTCGTGTAATTTATCAAAAAAAATAGAATTAAGAACAGGTGATTTACTTTTTCAAGATTTAGATTGTGGTGCTTTATGCGATGCCATTGAAAATGCTACTTTGGGTCAAAATGGAGAGCGTTTTTCACATATTGGAATTGTAGAGAGAAAAGATGATGAAATTTATGTTATTGAAGCTTATGATGGTGTTTCAAAAACACCCATTAATGTTTTTTTAAATAGAGATTTAAAACCTAATGAAAAGTCACGAGTAGTAGTAGGAAGATTAAAAAGTGAATATCACTCTTCAATTCCAAATGCTATTAAAGAGGCAAATAAGCGAATAGGTTTAGCATACGATAATGAATTTAAACTTAATAATAACAAGTATTATTGTTCAGAGTTTATTTACGATATTTTCAAAAACAATTCCAAATCATTATTTAAAGTAAAAGCAATGACTTTTGTAAATAAAAAAACCAACACAATAGATTCTGCTTGGATAAAACATTTTAAAAAATTAAACATTCCAATTCCTGAAGACCATTTAGGTTGTAATCCAATAGATTATTATCAAAGTGAAAAGCTTACTATTTTAGGTTTTGTAGTGAACTAAGTTTAGATCGCTATGTCAATTCATGCTGAACTAATTCGATTAGTTTATCTATATCGTCAAATAGTATAAATTCTCCATTTTTTATAAACGAAATTTTACCTGTTTCTTCGGATACAATTAGTACTAAAGCATCACTCTGTAAAGAAACACCAATTGCCGCTCTGTGTCGCAATCCAAATCGTAAAGGTATTTCAACATCTCTCGCAACAGGTAATATCACTCTTGTAGCTGTAATTAAATTATCTTCAATTATAATTGCGCCATCATGTAAAGGACTGTTTTTAAAAAAAATACTTTTTAGTATAGGTTTATTAACTTCAATATTCATAGTGTCACCCGAAGATTTAAAGCGTTCTAAACTGTTGTTTTTACCTATAACAATTAAAGCTCCTGTCTTGGTTTTACCCATTTCTTCACACGCCTTGACAATATCTTCAACATTAGTTTTCAAAATACTATCCGATTTTAAAAAACTCATTTGCTTTAAAAATCCTTTTTTCGTTGAAAAACTAGTAGAACCCAGCATCAATAAAAACCTCCTTATTTCTTGCTGAAAAACAATAATCAATGCTATAAAACCACCGCCGATAAATTTACCTAAAATATCACTCAACATTTCCATTTGTAAAATTTGAGTAAGCTTCCAAATAAGATAAATTATAGCAATACCAATAAAAATATTGATTGCAACAGTACCTTTGACTAATTTATAGATATAGTACAATAAAAGTGCTACAAGAACTATATCTAAAAAATCAAGAAAATCAAAATCTAAAAAACTAATAAAATTCATTGTTGTAAAGATATAATTAAAGATTTAAAATAACATATTTAGTTTTTAATTTTTTTCAGGCTACTTATTTATAAAATATTCTACTTTTGAAAGTTGATTGTTTTTCAAGGTTTTACTAAATAATGCTTTTGCCTCTAAATAGGTGTGAAAATTAATATCCGAATCAAAAACAGCTTGAATAATAGCTTTTTTTTCTGTTACAGGTATTTTTAAAGTAGAAGAGTTCACATTTACTAAAATAGTATCTCCTGAAATTTTTGGTAAGTCTTTTTTAGCTATCAATTTAAAATTAATAGAATCTATTCGATAAAAAGATAACTGATTATTAATTGAATTTACATAAGTAAAATAATTATTCATCTTCTTTGTATTGTGAGGCGATTTTTCATTATGTCTAATCAATAACCTATTTACCTCTGGAAGTATTGTTTTTAAGGATAGTTTTTTATCAATATTAAAAAACCAATGTGTTGATGAAATTCTGTTTTTTTCATTAACATCAACTGTTCCATCTTCATTATAAAACATCCAAATAGCAGAATTATTTTGGACTTTTTCTTCGCCTTGCATGCCTACTTTCGGTACTTGGACATCTCGTTTACTACAAGACCATAAGCTTAAAATAATAATTAATAATACTAAAATATTTTTCATTTTTTTAGTTGGTTTTTTTTATTTCCTATTCTTTCAAGTAATACAATAGTCATAAAACCAGAAACGGCCAATAATATTGCTATTAATAATTGATTATTTTCAACTACAAAGGGAGAAATACTCTTTTCTTGTAGAATTTTAAGTTTTCCGTTAATTATTTTTGATTGTAACACTTCTTTCCAAGGCCAAATTTTATTTAATGAGCCAATCACAAATCCTGTTAAAACAGCTAAAGTTGCATTACGGTAATGATTAAACAGCCATTTTAAAACCTTTGCAAATGAAAGCAAACCAACAATTGCCCCAATACCCAAGTACATAATATTTTTATATTCATGATTGTGAATTGTGTCTAAGGTTGGCTTATAAGCACCTAATAAAAGTAATATAAATGCACCTGATATACCTGGCAAAATCATAGCGCAAATTGCCAATGCTCCTGCTAAAATCAAAAATAAAGGCGAACTGCTAGCCGAAGATACAGCGGGAATAATAGTAATGTAATATGCTATAGCTACTCCGATGACAAGTAATATAACTGTGGATATACTCCATTTTTTTATTTGCTTAGCTATAAAAACAACACTTGCCAAAACCAGTCCAAAAAAGAATGCCCAAACTAAAATAGGGTAATGTTCTAATAGGTATTTAAAAACCCCAGCTAATGAGAATATGCTAATTCCAATCCCTATAAATAAACTTAGTAAAAAAGAGCCATTAACTGCTTTGAAAAAGGCTGACATTCCCTCGACTCTTAATACTTTTAAATTTTTTAAATTAACCGAGTCTATGCTGCTAATTAATTCGTCATAAATACCCGAAATCAAAGCAATTGTTCCTCCAGAAACACCAGGAACAACATCTGCTGCACCCATTGCTAAACCTTTAAGACTTACTACTAAATGCTCTTTGAAATTACGTTTCATTAGGTGTTGTATTTTTTTACTAAGGTAATAACCTCTTCCTTTAAAAACATTTCAGGAAATATTCCTTTCATAATATTCAAATAAGAAACATCTGCTTTTAGCCCTTTTTCTAAAAAGAATAAAGCGTCTTTATTTTTGCGTAATAAAAAATTAATTCCTGCCAAACGATAATTTAATTCCAAAGCATTTGGAAATACTTCTAAAGCGCAAATTAAGACTTCGCATGCATCATTATAATCGCCTATAAAATGCAAAACATCAGCTAAGGCTTGGTGAATAATTAAACGATTATCACCAAGAATAATTGACTTTTTAAAGGTTAAAGAAGCTTCTTCAAATAAATTTAACTGAATACATATTTCAGCATGTCTATTTAAATAATCATAATTATCACCATCAACTTCCAATGCCTTTTGAGTATAATGTAAAGCTTGTTGATGTCTTTCTGAAGCGATATATAAATTAATTAAAGATAGCCATGCTGCCTCTAATAAAGGGTCTTCATCTACTGCTTTGTGATAGTAATCAAATGCTAATTTAGTATTGTCTAATTTTTGATAACAACTACCAATTTGTAAATAAGTGAAAGCCGTTGGGTCATCTAATTTTAATGCTATCATATAGTTAGAAATAGCTTCTTCGTATTTTTCTTTCACCTCTAAAGTTTTGGCTTTTTCTAAATAAGCTCCAATAAATAATTCATCTATTAAAATTGCATAATCAAATGCTCTAATAGCATCAGAATGTTTTTTCAAACTAATATATTGACGACCTAGTTGATGCCAAGCTACTTCACAATATGGGTTTTCATCAATATATGAATTCAAATATCCTATTGCCTTTTCGTGCTCATCTAACATGTCAAAACAATATATAATGTTATACAAAGCGGCATAATCTTCAATGTCAATTTGTAAGCAAGTATTGAAGTGCTTTATTGCTTTTTTAAAATTTTCAATAAATAAGTATTCCATTCCTAGCAAAGAATTGACATCAATCAAATCATCTGTTAACTCTAATGCTTTATGTAATTGTTCAATTGCGCCTTCATGATTGTTTGATTTTGATAAAATAGCGGCTCTCTGAATGAAAATTTCATCAAATGATGGGTCAATACTTTCAATTATAGTTAATAATTTTTCAGCAAGTTTTAATTTATTTTCAAAAACGAACAACTCTACTTTGATTAATTTTAAAGGTATTGATGTTGGATGTTGCGACAGACTTAAATCGACCGCTTTATTGGCTAAATTCATTTTACCCAAATCCATGTAATGATAAACTATCTCTTCAAACTCTTCCGAGTCAAAGAAATAGATTTTATTAGTTTGAAGCATTGATTCGAATTTCTTTAACGATAAACGTTCTTCTTCACTCATAAACTCCTCCATAATTATGCTTTTAAATTATACGGAAAGGTACTTAAAGTACATCTTGTTTGTTTTTGATATTTAAAATTTTCTTAACAAAATAGTTAACAATAAAAACATTTTTTTTTAATAAATATCCATAAAATTAATTTCCGAAAATATATTTTCGTAATTTTGCGAAAATTCAAACAATTATGTCTCAAAAAACATTATTAAATCCTAAAGAGATATATATTATTTTACACAGACTTGCTTGTCAGTTAATTGAAAACCACACTGATTTTTCTAATACAGTCATTATTGGTCTTCAGCCAAGAGGTGTTTTTTTAGCTAAAAGAATTATTGAATTATTAAAAAACGAATATCATATTGATCATATTGATTATGGTGAATTGGATATCACTTTTTACAGAGATGATTTTAGGCGTAGAGAAGAGCCTTTACAAGCTAGTAAAACAAATATGGATATTTTGGTTGAAGACAAAAATATTGTTTTTATTGATGATGTTTTGTATTCTGGTAGAAGCATACGAGCAGCATTGACTGCAATCCAATCTTACGGCAGACCAAATAGTATTGAATTACTAGTTTTGATTGATAGACGTTTTAGTAGAAATCTTCCAATTCAGCCAGACTATACTGGTATTCAGGTAGATTCTATAAACGCAGAAAAGGTAAAAGTTTCTTGGAAAGAAAATGACAAAATAGACACTGTTTATCTTGTAAAAAACAATTAGAAAAATGAAAGAATTAAGCGTTCCACATTTATTAGGTATCAAGCACTTGAAAAGAGAAGATATTGACCTTATTTTTGAAACTGCCAATCATTTTAAAGAGATAATTAACAGACCAATAAAAAAAGTTCCTTCACTTAGAGATATTACCATTGCTAATTTGTTTTTTGAAAATAGTACAAGAACAAAACTATCTTTTGAATTAGCAGAAAAACGCCTTTCGGCTGATGTTATTAATTTTTCATCGGCACAATCATCTGTTAAAAAAGGAGAAACATTAATCGATACCGTCAACAATATTTTAGCTATGAAAGTAGATATTGTTGTAATGCGACATCCAAATATTGGAGCAGCGGAATTTTTAGCAAAAAATACCAATACAAAAATAATCAATGCAGGAGATGGATCTCATGAACATCCAACACAAGCACTATTAGATACTTTTTCAATCAAAGAAAAGTTAGGTTCTTTAAAAGGTAAAAAAATTGTTATAATTGGCGATATTTTACACTCTAGAGTTGCACTGTCAAACATTTATGCTCTACAATTGCAAGGAGCAGAAGTGATGGTTTGCGGACCAAAAACATTGATTCCAAAACACATAGAAAGCCTTGGGGTAAAAGTAGAAATAAATATTAAAAAAGCACTTAAATGGTGTGATGTTGCAAATGTATTAAGAGTACAACATGAACGTATGAATATTAATTATTTTCCATCAGTTAGAGAATACACCCAATTATTTGGCATAAATACTGCATTACTAAAAGAAGTTGGCAAAGAAATTATCATCATGCATCCTGGACCAATAAATAGAGGTGTTGAGATTACAAGTGAAGTAGCAGACTCTAATCAAGCCATCATTCTAGACCAAGTAGAAAATGGAGTTGCAGTAAGAATGGCAATTATATATTTACTTGCACAACAAATTAAAAAATAATATGACTATTACTAAAGAGCAACTTTATACAACTATAATACCAGATGCGAAAAAAGATTTTCAATCTTTTTTTAAGCAATTTAAAAGCACTATTGATACTTGTAAAAAGGAAAATTTAATTGTAAATTTAACAGCTTTAGACTTAAATTTAGAAGAATTACTTTTATTTGCCGATGTTTCTATAAAAAAAATAGACTTAGGCACATCTTTTGTAGTAATAAAAAAGGATGTAGATTTGGATTTAATTCCCGATGAATTAATTGTCGTTCCAACATTTCCAGAAGCAATTGATATGATTGAAATGGACGAAATGACAAGAAGTTTGGATTTTTAAATTTAAAAGTTTACATTTGCTAATAATATATAAAACATTGATAACAGTAAAATTTGATCCCAAGAAAAATAATCAATAAAATATACCATGTTCCGAATTGAACAGTAAAGTGAACGCATGAAAAAACTAATTTACATATTAATATTACTAAGCTTTAATATTACTGCTTTTTCTCAAGAAAAAGAACAGTTAAAAGAAGTAGCTACAACAGCTATTACAAATATTAACGT
>CAYOFS010000085.1:0-8823 GCA_964403095.1 uncultured Flavobacteriaceae bacterium
GTGGTCCCACATGGGCTCGAACCATGGACCCCCTGATTATGAGTCAGGTGCTCTAACCAGCTGAGCTATGGGACCGTTTTAAGGATTGCAATAATACTACATATTTTTATGCTGAGCAATATTTTTTTTAAAAATTGTACTTGGAATTATGAAAAAAACTTATTTTAGCATAAAATAAAAAATTATGAAAAAGAGTATTTTTACAATTATATTAATTTGTGCATGTACATTAATTGGTTTTAGTCAAGAAAATAAAAAAGCTGCTTTTTGGGACAATGTCCAATTTGGAGGTGGTCTTAATGTTGGGATTTCTAATAATAGTACAACCATTGGTATTTCTCCATCGGCAATATATAATGTTAATGATAAGTTTGGTACAGGTGTTGGTGTTTCTTATCTTTATTCCAAATATAAAAACAGCTCTGACCCTATAAGTGCTTATGGAGCAAGTATATTAGCCTTATACAAACCTTTTGAAGGTGCTCAATTATCAAGTGAATTTGAGCAATCATTTATTAAAGTAGCTAATACTTCTAGAAGTGTACCTGCTTTATATTTAGGTGCTGGATATAATTTAGGCAGGAATGTTTCGGCTGGAGTTAGATATGATGTGCTTTACGATAAAGACAAAAGCTTATTTGCTTCACCATTAACACCCTTTTTCAGGGTTTATTTCTAAATAATATTACTTTTTTTAGAAACTGTTACGTGAAAATCTTTTAAATAAAAAGGTTCAAAATAAGCAACATCTTCAAATTCTTGATTCATATATTTTTTATACGATAAAGAAACCATTTCTTTTGCGGAAGGATAATAACCATCTAAAAAAACAGCATTTTCATGATGAATAATCTCTTTTGTTTTCATAGTCCCATCGCCTAAAAAAATTACTTTTTCTTTTTTAAGATATTCAGCAAATGAATTTTCATCTAATATATAATTATAAGTTTCTTTCACTTCTTTATTATTGGAGTCGAAAACGGCTGTATAAACCTCTTGCCTACGAGCATCTAATAACGGAATAACAAAACCACTTTCTGTTTTTACAGAATTAGCTAACGATTCTAAAGTTAAAATTGAAATTAATGGAATATCTAAAGCGAAACACAAACCTTTAGCCGAAGAAACACCTATACGTAAACCTGTATAAGAACCAGGACCTTTACTTACTGCTATTGCAGATAAATCTTTAAAAGTAATTTTATTTTCAGATAAAACACCTTTAATAAATACGTGCAATTTTTCAGCATGAGAAAAGTTAGCTTCACAAATTTCTTTTAGGGCGAGTATTTTTCCATTTTTCGAAATACTTACAGAGCAATTTTTTGTTGCAGTTTCCAAATTTAAAATATAGATAGACTTATTCATTGGTCAAAACGATTCTAATAAATTAACGTTTTCTTCAAAAGCAGTTCCAATAACTACAACAGTTGCACCAGCATTATAAGCAGCTTGTATATTTTCTTTTGTTCTTAAACCTCCTCCAATAATAATTGGTACATCAATATGTTTGGCAACTTTTTTAATCATTTTTATAGGTATAGGATTTAAAGCGCCACTTCCACCATCCATATAAATTAGTTTATTGCCAATATATTCTCCAGCCATGGCAGTTGCCATAGCAATTTCGGGTTTATGAGCAGGTATTGGTTTGGTATTACTAATGTACGACGCCGTTGTTTCTCTACCGCTTTCAACAAGTATATAACCTGTTGAAATTACCTCTAAATTAGTTTGTCTTAATAAAGGAGCAGCAATAACTTGATTACTGATAAGATATTCAGGATTTCTACCAGATATTAACTGCAAAAACAAGATACCATCTGCTTTATTAGTTATTTGCATAGCAGATCCAGGAAATAATAATATGGGTAATTTGGTATTCTCTTTAACTTTAGCTACAAACTCATCTAAAATATTTTTAAACAATAAACTTCCTCCAATAAAAATTAAATCTGCTTTTGATTTATTTATCTTCTGAATAGTTTCTTGAACATTTACTAAATCAACTTTGTCAGGATCTAATAAAATAGCTAACAATTTTTCGTTGTTAGATTTAGCGTTATTTATAAAGTCTAAAATCATTGATGCAAATATAGTAAAATAAGGTTTGTGTATTATTTTTAAATAGGTTAATTCAAAGCATATACCAACGTAAAATCATCAATAAATTCAAAGTGAATATTAAAAACTTCATAAAAGTTATCTTTTTTAATCCAACCTCTTGTTTTTTTATCTTTTAACTCAAATTTTTCAATTGGCAAATGGTGTTTAAATAACAAACCACCATCAGGGTGAATTTTATATAAACTTTCTTTTGCGCCCCAAATCACTGTAAGTTGTTCTATTAGTTTTTCTTCGGTTAAATAACTTTTTTCATTACCGATAAATTTACTTGCAATTCGTTTAATTTTTTCTCTGTTTTTTTCAATATCAATCCCTATAACTTGGTTACTTACTATAATTGCCGAAAAATTAAAAGAATGTGTAATAGAAATTCGTTTCCCATCTTTTAGATGTGGTTTTCCATCTTCCGTATAAAACAAGTCGTTATCCGTATAATTTAGTACAGCTAATAAATGCCTAACACTTAGAAATCCTTTTTTATGAACTTCAGATTTCATTCCGTTAACTCTAATTTCAGATTTTGGATTGATGTAAATATTCTTTAAAAAAGATAGGTTTTCTTCAATTTTCCAAACCAACACAATAGTGTTTTTATTAGGTTGTATGGTTTTGTATAACATATTTATTACTGTATAATTATTGAATAATGTATTTGTATTTTGTCTATTTTCATGTTTCTTGGCTCGTGCTTCTTTTTTTACTATTTTTGCAATTCGATAAATAACTCCTGAAATATTCAGGACAAGCAAATATACAAATATGAGTGCAAACACAGATACTTACACTAAATTTAAAGTAAAAGACATTAGTTTAGCTGATTGGGGAAGAAAAGAAATCCATTTAGCCGAAGCAGAAATGCCAGGTTTAATGAGTTTACGTGAAGAATACAAAGGAGAATTTCCTTTAAAAGGAGCAAGAATTGCAGGTTGTTTACACATGACAATCCAAACGGCCGTTTTAATTGAAACTTTAATCGATTTAGGAGCTGAAGTAACTTGGAGTTCTTGTAATATATTCTCAACACAAGATCAGGCAGCAGCAGCAATTGCTGAAGCTGGTATTTCAGTTTATGCTTGGAAAGGAATGACCGAAGAGGAATTTGACTGGTGTATAGAACAAACTTTGTTTTTTGGAGAAGATAAAAAACCATTAAACTTAATTTTAGATGATGGTGGCGATTTAACTAATATGGTATTGGATAGATATCCAGAATTGGCTGCTGGAATTAAAGGTTTATCCGAAGAAACAACTACAGGAGTTCATCGTTTATACGAAAGAGTAGAAAATGGAACTTTGCCAATGCCTGCAATTAATGTAAATGATTCGGTTACAAAATCTAAGTTTGATAATAAATACGGTTGTCGTGAATCTGCCGTAGATGCAATCCGTAGAGCAACCGATATTATGTTGGCTGGTAAACGAGTAATTGTTTGTGGTTATGGTGATGTTGGAAAAGGAACTGCAGCATCGTTTGCTGGAACTGGTTCTATTGTAACGGTAACTGAAATTGACCCTATTTGTGCTTTACAAGCTGCAATGGACGGTTTTGAAGTAAAAAAATTAGAAAATGTAATTGCAACAGCAGATATTATAATTACCACTACGGGAAACAAAGACATTGTACAAGGTCATCATTTTGAAGCAATGAAAGACAAAACAATTGTATGTAATATTGGTCATTTTGATAATGAAATTGATGTTACTTGGTTGAATGACAATTATGGCCATACAAAAAACACTATCAAACCTCAAGTAGATTTATATACTATTAATGGTAAAGAAATTATCTTATTAGCCGAAGGTAGATTAGTAAACTTAGGTTGTGCAACTGGACATCCAAGTTTTGTGATGAGTAATTCATTCACAAACCAAACTTTAGCGCAATTAGAATTATGGAATGATGCGGATAAATACGAAAACAAAGTATATATGCTACCAAAACATTTAGATGAAAAAGTAGCACGCTTACACTTAGAAAAAATTGGTGTAGAGCTTACTGAACTTAGAAAAGATCAAGCCGATTATATTTCGGTTGCTATTGAAGGCCCATACAAACCAGAACATTATAGGTATTAATTAGGTTTATTAAGATTTTATCCTCAACCCTACCAGCTTTAATATCCATGTGATTACTAACGCTGGTAGGGTTTTGAAAATCTAACCCATATTATTCATTATTTTTGGCGTAATAGACAAAATAGTTGATAAAATTATATGTATCCGTTGTTATTGTTAGCTTTGGGTTAAATCAAAACTATGAATAAAAAAAATGTGATTTTTGTAACAGTTCAATAACAAGAAAATATGGTTTTCAAAATGAAAAACAACGCTACAAGTGTTTATCTTGTGGTAGATATTTTACAGGAGGAATAAGTTTAAATATAAAAGAAATTTGAACAGAATATACTAAAGGAAAACAAACCTATTTACAACTGGCTAACAAGTATAATTGTTCTAAACGAACCATTCAAAAAAAATAGATTTACACCAAGTATCCGTTTCTAAAAAAGAGCCAAGAAGAGTAGTCGTTTTAATGAATACAACTTATTGAGGAAGAAACTTTGGAGTAATACTTTTAAAGATGCTTATACTAAAGAGAACTTGTTAAAACACCATGTAAAACATGAAACCAATGCTCTTTACATCCAAAGAATAAATGAATTAAAAAAACAAGGTTTTGAAGTACTTGTAATTGTTTGTGACGGACAAAGGATTGTTACAATCCTTTGGAAATATACTTGTTTAAATGTGCCAATTCCATCAAGTAGCAATAATCAGAAGGTATATAACTAAAAACCCTAACTACCTGCATCAATAAATCAAAAGTAGTAAATTAAAAAATATCGATGAAAATTTGTGTAAAAAAGCAGCAACTATTTTGTCTATTACACTTAAGTTTATAATACCAATTCTATTTCAAATTTATTTAGCGTATTTTGATGTTGAATTGGTACAAGCCCATAGAATAAAAACTATAGTAGTTAATTTTAATAACCTATAAGCATTATTAATTTAATCAATAATTAATTTTTTAATTCTTACAATAGGACCATGACAAGTTGTTTGATGACAAGCAATACATGTTTGAATAACGGTATTAAAGTTATCTTTCGAGTTTTCTTTAGTAGATTTACTTAAATTTTCAATATGTTGATAATATAAATAGGTAAACCCCTGAAAAGAAGCATCATGTTCAAACTGATCGGATAACTTTGCTGTGTGAATTTTTTTAAATTTTTCAGGAAAACCTAAAGGTAATTCACCATTTTCAATCTGTTTTTTAGATTTTTCTTGAAAATCAGCCATCTCACGCATTAACGTAGTCATTTCAGAAGGCACATACATTACCAATTCCTCTTTTTCAGAATTCACCTCTACAGTATTTTTTTTTACCTCATTATTACAAGAGATTATAAACACACTTAAAAGTCCAATAAAAAAACAATTAATTTTCATGCTGTTTTCTTATTCAATCATTAAAACACCTGTAGACTCTACTGCAAACGTTACCTCATCTTCGGTAATTTTATCAATTTCTTCTTGACTTAAACCTTCATCTTTGGCATAGTGTTGTAATTCGGCAACTGTAACAACATCTAAATATGCTTTTCCATTTACAATAACCTCTCTTTCTTCAGAATTTAAAGGCATGAAAAAGCCATAATCTTTAAATCTAACCAAAGACTCTTCGCCTTTACCTAAATCTAAACGCATCCAGCATCCTTTTTTCTTACAAACACGATTAATTTTTGAAATAAATTTCACATCAACAGTATCGCCTTTCTTTAAAGATTTAAACTTTTTATACATCTCACTAGTTGAAAATGCTTTTTCAGCAGTAATTTCATCACCAAATGAAATATATTTAACTGCTGTTTTTGTGTTTTTTTTAGATGTTTTTTCTCCTTCTTTACAAGAAAGAATAAATAAAAATATACTTAAAACTAATACTACTTTTTTCATCTTTTTATCATTTTAATTATTTATCAAAAATACAAAATTTATTGATTTTAATATAAGCTTATAATTATTATTATATCCGTTTTTTTAAATAGTTGTATGTTTGTAATTCGCTTTAAAATGATATTTACATGAATACAAAAAGAATGGATAGGGAAGCTTTGCGTTATCACGAAAAGCCAAAGCCTGGTAAAATAGAGGTTGTACCTACAAAAAAACATATTTCACAAAGAGATTTATCATTAGCGTATTCTCCTGGAGTAGCTATTCCTTGTTTAGAAATTGATAAAAATCCTGATGATGTTTATAAATATACAGCAAAAGGTAATTTAGTTGGTGTGATATCAAATGGAACTGCTGTTTTAGGTCTTGGGAATATTGGTCCTTTAGCCTCAAAACCTGTAATGGAAGGAAAAGGTTTACTCTTTAAAATTTTTGCGGATATTGATGTTTTTGATATTGAAGTAGACGCTACCGATGTAGATAAATTTGTAGAAACGGTAAAAGCAATAGCTCCAACTTTTGGAGGAATCAATTTAGAAGATATTAAAGCTCCAGAAGCTTTTGAAATTGAACGAAGATTAAAAGCAGAGTTGGATATCCCTATAATGCATGATGACCAACATGGAACAGCAATTATATCTGCTGCAGCATTAAAAAATGCCGTAGAAATTGCGAATAAAAAAATGGATGAAGTTTTGGTTGTTGTAAGTGGCGCAGGAGCAGCTGCTATCTCTTGCTCAAGATTATACATGCGTTTAGGAGTAAAATCAGAAAATATTGTAATGCTTGATAGTAAAGGTGTCATTAGAGCAGATAGAACTAATTTAACTTCACAAAAAGCAGAGTTTTCAACTAAACTAAATTTGAATACACTTGAAGAAGCAATGGTAGATGCCGATGTGTTTATAGGTCTATCAAAGGGAGGAATTGTATCACCAAAAATGTTATTATCTATGGCGAAAGATCCTATTGTATTTGCCTTAGCAAACCCTGATCCAGAAATTGAATATAACCTTGCTATTAAAACTAGAGATGATATTATTATGGGTACAGGTCGTTCAGATCACCCAAATCAAGTAAATAATGTTTTAGGTTTTCCATTTATATTTAGAGGCGCATTAGATGTTAGAGCAACAGGAATTAATGAAGAAATGAAAATGGCAGCTGTACATGCTATTGCTGATTTAGCTAAAGAATCTGTCCCAGAACAAGTTAATATTGTTTATGATAAAGTAAATTTATCTTTTAGTAAAGATTATATAATCCCTAAACCTTTTGACCCAAGATTGATTTATACTATTCCTCCAGCAGTTGCAAAAGCAGCAATGGAATCGGGTATTGCAAAAGAACCTATAACAAATTGGAAAAAATATGAAGAAGAATTAATTGAACGTTTAGGTGCTGAAAATAAATTGGTAAGACAATTACATAACAGGGCTAAATCAAAATTAAAACGTATTATTTTTGCCGAATCAGATCATTTAGATGTTCTAAAAGCCGCCCAAATTGTAAGTGAGGAAAAAATAGGTATTCCAATTTTAATGGGTGATGAAGAAATTATAAATGAACTAAAAGAAGAAATTGGTTTTACAGCCAATTTAGAAATAATAAATCCTAAAACAAAATCTGAAAGAAAACGAAGAAATGAATTTGCCAATAAATTTTGGGAAACAAGACAGCGTAAAGGTGTAACACTCTTAGATGCACAAAAAATAATGCGTGAACGAAATTATTTTTCTGCCATGATGGTTAATGAAGGCTATGCAGATGCGATGATTACAGGTTATTCTAGGAATTATGCTAATGTCATAAAGCCAATGTTTGAATTAATTGGTGTAGAAGACAGCATATCTAGAGTTGCTGCTTGTAATATTATGCTAACCAAAAAAGGACCTATATTTTTATCTGATACTACCATTAACATTAATCCTACGGCAGAACATCTTGTGCATATAACTAAAATGACAAGTAGCTTAGCTAAACTTTTTGGTGTAAAACCTAATATTGCATTACTTTCATTTGCTAATTTTGGCGCGTCAAACATAAAAGAAACTGCTAAAATAAGTCAAGCAGTAAAATACATTCATAAAAACCACCCAAACGCTATAGTTGACGGACCTATTCAAGCTGATTTTGTATTTAACAAAGCACTAATGAAAGAAAAATTTCCTTTTTCTAAATTAGCAAATAAGAATACTAATGTACTTATATTTCCAAATTTAGACGCTGCTAATATTACCTATAAATTAATGAAAGAATTATACCAAGCAGAGTCAATAGGTCCAATTATGCTTGGTTTTAAAAAACCTGTACACATACTTCAACTTGGAGCAAGTGTAGATGAAATGGTAAACATGGCTGCTATAGCAATTATAGATGCGCAAGAGAAAGAGAGAATGAAAAAAAGTACTAATACAAGTAATATTTCTAATATTTGAACTTATTATTAACCTGATCTCGACTTATACCAACCTAAGTTTGCAAAAGTATTAATTTTACAGAATAACCAGAAAGAATAAAAAGAAGAATAAGGCTGTTTATACCATAGGTGTTTAACACCGTTTAAATTGAAAGTTCCTTCTTTTACTGTTATCAGAATTCGAACAATTCATTGGGACAAAGATCCTGTTTATAGGTTGAAGAATCACATAACTATAATTCTTATGAAACTATAATCGCTCTTTTTTTGTCTTTTTTACGCCATCTACGACGTTTAATAACTAAATAAACCGC
>CAYOFS010000086.1:0-8733 GCA_964403095.1 uncultured Flavobacteriaceae bacterium
TGAACAATAAAAGCCTTGAATTAATGATAAATCTTCGTTTTTATTATCCAAATCTCACCATTTATAAGGTTTCTTTGGTGTAAGTTTAGGTCGAACTCAGGTTTATATTTTCATGTATAAAAGTATGAGTTTATCCTAAGATAAATCAGCCAAAATAATTACTAATTCCCCGTATTATATTCCCTTATCTCTTTTATAGGGCTTAAAATATTGTATCCTTTCCAAATTTCAGAATTGTACTTTGGAATATAGTTCATTTTGTACTCTTTGTTTTCTTTAAAATTATCAAACTCTTTTTTTGTAAGCTCATTTTCGTCTAGTACAAAAAATTCCATTTTGTCTGAATTGTTCATTTCTAATAAAAACCCCATTTTTAATACTCTTTTATCCTCACTTCTGTTTTTTCTGTTTTTCTTAAACTTAATAGAGCGATCTATGTAAGAATACGCAGCAGTTTCTCTTTTTATAAATTTTATACTATACTTGTCCATGTGGTTTTTAGAAAAAACAATTTCCGTATCATTTTGCGATTGCTTAAATTTAACACCAAGTAATAACTTTAAATTAACACTGCGTTGTTTTCCTTTTGCATACCCATATTTCATTTTTACAACAGCAAAATCATGAGCGTTAATATATAAAGTTCCTTGATATTTTGCACTACTTTTTCTAGGAGTGAAATTAATAATATACGTTTTTTCGTTATCATACTTAGTAGTGCCTTTTAAGGTGTAATTGTATTTATTTGTTTTATAGATAAAATTATATTTATCTTTATTCTTAAGATTAAACCCAGCAATTTTGGAGAGTATTGATTTTTTAAAAGACTTAGTTTTGAGTTTGTTTTTGTATAATTCCTTGTCAAAATCAGAATCTATTGTCAATGAATCTTCAACTGGAAAAACACCACTACTCACTTTATAGCTAGCATCTTTTTCTAAATGCGAAGCAATGATCTTCATTATTTCATGTTGTAATTTTTCATCTGACTTGTCGTTTTGTTTGTTAACTAGCTTTGTGGCTTTTAAAACATTTAATTTTTGATTTTTACCTAAATTTAAAAATTCAACTAAACTTTCTGTAAAATAGGTAGAACTTGTATTGATGTTTTCTTTTATGAACGTATTTAGTTTGTTGTTCACTTCTTTTAAAGCTTTTTTATTTAAAAGACTTGCTTTTTTAAACTCAAATTCAAAACGTTTGTATTGGTTTGTACTTGAATAGCGATTAAATATTTTCTTTTTTGATGCTGTAAAAATATAATTAGAATCTATATTTTCTTTAACTTTTTCAAGTATTTTATCTAAGGAATATACTTTGTTTGATACAGTTATTTCTGATAATTCGTTAATATCTTCTTCTAGAGTGTAGTCTTTAGAAGTGAAATCCTTTAAAAGGAAACGTATCTTTTTGTAGCCTAAATATGAAATAAATACGCTATCGGTTGGTTTAAACTTTTCGGTATCTATACTAAAACTACCTTCTTCATTACTTAAAACACCAAAATCAGTATTAATTTGAATGGTTGCGTATGCAATAGGTTGTGTGTTTTTGTCTAAAATAGCACCTGTTATGATTTGTGAAAAACCAAATAGAGTACCTAGAAAACAACTAATAATGAATGTGAAAAAATATTTCATAATTTTTATGTTGATACGTTACTTTATTAATAGACGATTAAAATTTTAAAAAGTGTCTAATGAAGTCGTGAATTTTAAGCGAAAGTATAAAATGATTTTTATTTTAAAAGCTAAAGAAAGGTTAAATCTTTGTTTAGCTTAATATTACAAAAGTAAAATAAGCTAATATATACGCTAATGCAGTCATTCCAATTAATTGATATAAAGGCCATTTCCAAGAATTAGTTTCTCGTTTTACAATAGCTAAAGTCCCCATACATTACATTGCAAATGCATAAAAAACAAGTAAAGACATTCCAGTAGGGAAATCAAAACGTTTTTTACCTGTAGCTGGATTTATTTCTGCTGCCATGCGTTGTTTTATACCTGTGATATCATCATCATCATTTTCAACACTGTATATGGTTGTAAGTGTTCCTACAAACACTTCACGAGCTGCAAAAGAGGTAATTAGTGCAATGCCTATTTTCCAATCATAGCCCAAAGGTTTAATTACAGGTTCAATAGTTTTACCCATAATACCTATATATGAATGTTCTAATTTGTATGAAGATATTTTTTGATTTCGTTCATTTTGAGATAAATCAATTCCGTTAAGTTTAATTTCTTTAGCAACAGTTTCTTCGGCTTTACCAAAAGTATTAGTTGGTCCATGTGAAGCTAAAAACCATAAAACGATAGATATTGCTAAGATGATTTTACCAGCATCAATAACGAAAGTTTTAGTTTTTTCAAAAATAGTAATAAATAAATTTCGCAATGATGGTAATTTATAACTTGGCATTTCAATAATAAAATGACTTTTACTTTTTACTTTAAGAACTTTATGTAAAATATAAGCTGAAAAAATAGCCGTAAGAAATCCGAGAAGGTAAAGCAGCATTAATACTAAACCTTGTAAATTAAATCCGTAAAAAGATGTTTCAGGAATTATTAAGGCAATTAAGATGGCATAAACAGGTAGTCTTGCTGCGCACGTAGTAAAAGGTGTTACCAAAATGGTAATTAATCTCTCTTTAACGCCACTAATATTTCTAGCAGCCATAATAGCAGGAACGGCACATGCTGTCCCAGATAATAATGGCACAACTGATTTTCCACTCATACCAAATCTACGCATAATTTTATCCATAATAAAAACTACTCTACTCATATAGCCAGTTTCTTCCATGATGGCAACGAATAAAAATAGAATAACAATTTGAGGTACAAAAATAACAATACCACCAATTCCAGCAATAACTCCATCGGTTAACAAGTCGGTAAACATTCCTGGAGGAAGTGTATTCTTTGTCCAATCGGCAAGACTGGCAAAAGCGCCATCAATTAAATCCATTGGAGCGGCAGATAAATTATAAACAGCTTGAAAAAGGAAGGTCAAAATGACACCAAAAATAACAAAACCGAAAATTTTATGAGTTAGTATTCTGTCAAGTTTTGCTTTTAAAGTTGTAGCTTTAGTCTTGTCAACCTTATAGGTTTTATTTAAAATTTTATTAATATTAATATACCTATAAACAGTTTCTTTATGTTGTAGTTTAGCTAATTTTGTTTTGTCTTTTTTAAAGTTATTTATAGCGGATTGCTCTTGTTGTGAGTAACTAGATAAATCATCTAATTGTGTAATTAGCAACCATGATTTATATAGTGGATGGTTTGGGATTTCGGTTTTGATTTTATTAAAAAAATCAGAATCCATTTTTTGAGAGTAATTTGAAAGCGATTCGGATATTTTATATTTAGGATTTAAGAGTGCCTTTTTTAAGCTGTTAATACCTATGTTTTTACGAGCGCTAATTAAAATAACATCTGTTTTCAACTCTTTTTCTAAAGTATCAATATCAATTGAAATTCCTTTACGTTCCATTTGATCGGACATGTTAATAGCTAATAAAGTAGGAATTTCTAAGTCTTTTATTTGAGAAAAAAGAAGTAGGTTTCTTTTTAAGTTATCAACCTCAGCAACTACAATAATAATATCGGGAAAATCAGGGTTTGTTTTGTCAATTAGTGTTTTAAAAACAATACTTTCGTCAATTGAACTAGGATTAATACTATAAGTTCCGGGTAAATCAATTATTGTGGCTGAAATATCTTCAGAAAGTTTACACTTCCCTTGTTTTTTATCTACTGTTATACCAGGATAATTACCAACTTTTTGATTTAAACCTGTAAGTACGTTAAAAAGAGAGGTTTTTCCTGTATTTGGATTTCCTACTAAAGCAACTTTAATTGATTTTTTTAAAGACATAAAAAATATTATATAATTTGAATCAATACCGCTACTTCTCTACGAATTGCTAAATGACTTCCATTTACAATAATATATAAAGGGTCGTTTAAAGGTGCTATTTGTACAAGTTCTACTTCCTTACCAGGAATACAGCCCATTTCTAATAATTTTAACGGAATATTATCAAAACTCACTTGTTCAATAATGCCTTTTTCTCCAATTTGTAAATCTGCGATAGTTTTGGTCAAACCTTAATTTGTATTGATAATAGTTAGAGTACTAAAAATAATAAAAAATAGCCAAATTGTCATCATAAATCTGTAAAGGTGTTTTGGTAAAACGCCTTTACAATAAGACAAGAGTTCTTAATTATTTTTTTGATGCTTTTTGAAGCAATTTAATATCTTTAGATAATTGTTTAATATCATCGGGGTTTGTACCATCGTAAAAACCTCTTATTTGTCTTTTTTTATCTATTAATACAAATTGTTCTGTATGAATAAAATCTTGAACACCGCCATCACCTTCATCTAAAACTGCCATATAAGATTTCCTAGCTAATTCATAAATATGTTTTTTATCGCCTGTGGTAAGATTCCATTTTTTAGGAGTAGCTCCTTTTTTAAGTGCGTATTCTTTTAAGACAGGAATGCTATCCATTATTGGTGTAACGGACATTGATAAGAATTTTACATCATCATCATTAATAAACTTATTTTGTAATTCTGCCATGTGATTAGACATTATTGGGCAAATAGTTGTACACCTAGTAAAGAAAAAATCGGCTACATAAATTTTATTTTCGTAATCTTTTTGAGTAATAACTTCTCCTTCTTGATTAATTAGCTTAAAATCGGCTATTTTATGGCCTCTTTTCACATGTTGAATTTTACTATCAACTAATTTAGGGTTTACATCATACGGATTAAAAACGGGTAGTTTTCTGTCTTGACTGGTTAAAAAATAAATAGATAAAGTGCCAAAAATCACAAATAAAATTATAAATTTTAATAAAGTATAGGGTTTTTTAACATTTGGTTGTTTCATAATTACTTATATTTGAATTTTGATACAAATTTACAACTATGCGTTATTTTTCACAGACTTTTGTTATACTATTTTCAATGCTATTTTTTAATATAGTTTCCTCGCAGGAAAAACCTTTAGAGAGTAAAGATGATTATTTACATGATTTGCAGTTGCTAGAGCAAAAATCAGCAGCTATGAAAATGAATTACAGAGCAAATGCAAATACGTCAAATTACGATTTACGATACCATAAATTAGAATTAAATGTAAACCCAAATCAATCGTTTATTTCAGGAGATATTACCTCTTATTTTGTTGCGGAAAGCGATATGACAACTATAACTTTTGATTTAGCACAAAACTTAACAGTTTCTCAAGTGCTGCAAAGAGGCGTGTCTTTAAGTTTTACTCATAATACAGACGATGAACTTGTTATTACATTACCAACAACTTTATTAGCTGATCAATTAGACTCTTTAACAGTTTCGTATAGTGGAAACCCTGTTAGTTCTGGCTTTGGTTCTTTTGAAGTAAATACTCACGGACCTTCAAATACGCCAGTTTTGTGGACTCTTTCAGAGCCTTATGGAGCGCAAGGTTGGTGGCCTTGTAAGCAAGATTTAATCGATAAAATTGATTCTGTAGATGTTTATATCACACATCCTTCACAATATAAAGCCGCTTCAAATGGTTTGTTAAAATCCGAAATAGTTACTGGTTCCAATACAACAACTCGCTGGAAACATAAACACCCAATACCAGCCTATTTAATTGCAATTGCAGTAACGAATTATACGGTTTATAATGATTATGTAGCTAATGGAAATTTTAATATAGTAAATTATGTGTATCCTGAAAATTTAGCCTACGCTCAAAGTGGCACAGCAATAACGCCAGCAATTATGGATTTATTTGGTTCTCTTTTTGAAATGTATCCTTTCGCCGATGAAAAATATGGTCATGCCGAGTTTGGTTGGGGTGGCGGAATGGAGCATACAACCATGAGTTTTATGGGAAATTTTAGCAGAGGTCTTATTGCGCATGAATTAGCACATCAATGGTTTGGGAATAAAGTAACTTGCGGTTCATGGAAGGATATTTGGCTTAATGAAAGTTTTGCTACTTATTTAACCGAATTAGTAACCGAAAACATTGATGGCGATGCTGCTTTTAAAAATTGGCGAAATGCCGTTGTTGATTCAAATTCTTGGCGATGTGTAACCAATCAACCTGGTGGCTCTGTTCATGTAAGCGATACAACATCGGTAAATAGAATTTTTAACGGAAGATTATCTTATAGAAAAGGCGCTATGGTTTTACATATGATGCGTTATAAAATAGGAGATGTTGACTTCTTCCAAGCATTAAAAAACTATTTAGCCGATCCAAATTTATCTTATGGATACGCTAGAACAGATGATTTAATTCAGCATTTTGAATCGCAAAGTGGTGAAAATTTAACCGAGTTTTTTAACGATTGGTTTTATGGTGAAGGATATCCAAGTTTTCAGTTAACCTACTCACAAAGTGATACAGGCATGTTGAATATTAGAGTTAATCAAACACAATCACATAATTCAGTTTCCTTTTTTGAAACACCTTTACCTATTAAAGTAACCGATATTCAAGGAAATAATCAAATATTCCGATTAGAAGTTGTTCAAAATAATCAGTTGTTTAGTTTGCCTTTTGGAAATGATGTGTTAAATATTGAGGTAAACCCTGATTATCATATTTTAGCAAAAAATAACACAGCTGTTTTAGGAACTAATACTGTTTTACTTGATGCAGATATTACTATTTATCCAAATCCGGTAAAAGATATATTAACTATTGAAACAACACGTTTTGTTAGTCTAGAGAAAATAAGTTTTTATAATAGTTTAGGTCAAAAAGTAAAAGAGGTAATCGGAGATAATACAGTAATATCATTAACCGATTTAACACCAGGAATTTATGTTGTAGAGGTAAAAACAAAACAAGGCGTTAGTTATAAAAAAATAATAAAAAACTAAGTAATACCAATTCTATTTCAAAATATAATTGGGATGAATTAAAATTTAGCGATAAAACAATATATAAAAACGTACTTTTGTGCGTTTTTTATATGTAATAACACAAGTCAATGACACTTTTAATACAAATTGCCCAGTTTATTTTTATCATTTCTATATTAGTAATCCTACATGAGTTAGGGCATTACTTACCTGCAAAATGGTTTAAAACTAAAGTAGAAAAATTCTATTTATTTTTTGATTATAAATTTTCTCTATTTAAAAAGAAAATAGGTGATACGGAATACGGTATTGGTTGGATTCCTTTTGGAGGCTATGTTAAAATAGCTGGAATGATTGATGAATCAATGGATACCGAGCAGATGAAATTACCACCAAAACCTTGGGAATTTAGATCAAAACCAGCTTGGCAACGATTAATTATTATGGCTGGTGGCGTAATTGTGAATTTCTTTTTAGCATGGTTTATTTATAGTGCCATGTTGATGTACTATGGAGATAGTTATATGGATAATTCTAAATTAGAACATGGTGTTTATGTAGATGGAGTTGGAGCGCAATTAGGGATAAAAAAAGGAGATAAAATTGTGTCTATTGATGGTGAAAAACTAAAAAAGTTTCATGATACGCCAATATATATATTATTAGGCGATGAAATGACAGTAGATAGAAATGGAGAACATATTACATTTCCGTTAAAAGACGAAGTTAAAAAATTAGTATTAGAAAATCAAGGAAAACAATTTATTTCAGAAGCTATTCCTGCAAAAATAGATAGAGTAGCTACGGGTTATTCAGCCGATAAGTCAGGAATATTAGCAGGTGATGAGGTGACTATGGTTAACCAAAAACCAGTTGATTATTGGCAAGATCTGGTTAAAGAAATCCGTAGTAATACAGGGACAACACTAGCTTTAAAAATAAAACGAAATAACAAATTAATAGATTTGAATGTTAAAGTTCCTGATAGTTCTATCGTAGGAATTTCACCAGATTTATCTAGTATCAAAAAAGCTTATGTGAGTGATCAGTATGGTTTTATAGCGTCAATCCCAAAAGGTTTTGAAAAGACAATTAGCTCTATAACAAAACAAGTACGTTCACTTAAATTGGTGTTCAATAAAAAAGTAAAAGGGTATAAACAAATGCGAGGTCCAATAGGAATTATAGATGTTATGTCACCAACTTGGAATTGGCAATTTGTTTGGAGCTTCATGGCAATGTTCTCGGTATGGTTGGCTTTCCTTAATCTGTTGCCTATTCCTGCTTTAGATGGCGGACATATTATGTTTTTATTATACGAAATCATTTCAGGTAAGCCAGTTACTCAAAAAGTGATGGAGGTAGGACAAGTGATAGGTTTTATATTTGTAATGACTCTAATGTTTTTTGTTATCGGAAACGATATTTATCGTGCTGTTTTTGGGTAGCTAAGACGAGTCAATGAATTTTTATAGGTTAAAGATGTAACGGAAGTTGTTAATTGACTAAACTGTCTAGTAATTTCAAGAGCAGTTAAAAGTAATTGTATTAAATTTGAAAAGTTTTAGTGTAGAAGTGATTTGTTGTTTTTTTTAAAAAAACAACAAAAAAATTTCATCAAATCAAAAAAGGAGTTTATATTTGCAACCGCTTAGAGCAAAAGACTAACACTGGAGAAATGGCAGAGTGGTCGAATGCACTGGTCTTGAAAACCAGCGAGGGTCACACCTCCGGGGGTTCGAATCCCTCTTTCTCCGCAAAAACCCTTATAATCATTTGATTATAAGGGTTTTGTATTTTAAGGTGTTGTATTGGGTGTTGTTTGTGTTGTTTT
>CAYOFS010000087.1:0-8683 GCA_964403095.1 uncultured Flavobacteriaceae bacterium
ACAGATTCGGTAATTCTTGTTATTTTGATTGGTGAAGGAACTGAATCATCTACTACTGTCTGTCCATAGCCTGGCATAACAGGTGTCGTTGGTGGCATAATACTTTGATATGGACCGTCAATAGGGAATTGCGCATTTATCAATTGTAAACCAAGTACTATAAAAAGAGTGTTGAATAATTTTTTCATGTTTTTTGTTTTATAACACTTAAACAGTAAAAAAATTAAATAAATTTTTCGACTAAACTAATTAAAGTGTCTGCGTCTTGATTTCCAGATTGCCTCCATTTCATTTCACTATTTTTGTAAATTATAAATGTTGGAGTTCCTTTAATTCTTAGTGCGTCAACTAGTTGATTGTTTTTGTTAACATCAATTTTAATTACCTTAACTTGATTTCCTAAAACAGTTGCGACATCATTTAGTGTGTTTTGAACTACTTGACTGTCTTCATTAAAAAAATCAATTAGAGTTGGAATAGAGGAACTAATAATTTCACCAAATTTTGCCATAATTGTTAGTTTTATAGTGTTTAATATTATTACAAAGTTACCCTATTTTTTAATATGCTATAATCTTAAAATCACCAGTACTATTAGCTGTTTTTACATTAATAAAATACGTTCCAGCAACAACGTTAAACGGAACAGTAATTTTATTTTGCTCTAATTTATTATCTGAAATATTTTTAATTAACTGTCCTAAGGCATTATATATTTTTACACTTTTTAATGTTAATTTATCAAAATTATCAATGATTACATTTTCACTATCAGGTGCAAAAAACACATTGATATCACTCATTGTTAAATCATCTGTTCCAACAATATTTGCAGGTCTAAAAACTAACTTAAAACGACTATCATAAATTCCAGAATCTAAAATAACCTCAAAATTAGATTGACGTAAATCATGTGTGAAACCTGTATTGGTATCTAAAATATATATGTCGTTATCAAAATTTTCGATATAATCAATGGATATTGTATGCGTTCCGTTATTTACAACAGTAATTCCAATAGGTATTTGTTGGTCTAAATTAAAAGATCTTGCATCGATTACATATGGAATTGTATTAGTAACCCAATACATATCTTCCGTATTTACATCGGCCATTTTAGCATCATATGCCATATTATGTCCATCATTACAAGCTGGTATAAAAGCAGTCATTATCTGTCTATGAAAATTAACAGGACTTTCATATCCTAATCTAATACGTGGTGTTGTGTCTGTATTTGTAGTTGTAGTTTCATTTTCTGTTTCTACAGATGGTCTAAAGAAATTAGAATTTGCTCCTTCAACTTGAAATTGGCGCATGCTATTATTAAACACAACAGTATGAGGTCCACCAGTTCCTGCTTCAATAAAAAAACCTTGTGCCACTGGTATTTTATAATTAGCGGGAGGCACATAACCAGTACTAGTCCCACCATTTCCATATAATGATGTCGCTGCTACTCCACCTGCTAGACTATATGTTGCATAGCCGCCTTGATAATCATATCTAAAATGTGTTCCGCCACCCCAATGTTCCCAAAAATACAACACTCCTGTTGTTGCAGAGGGCGTTGTAACATCTGCCAAAACATTTGCATTTGCATTAATAAACGTATCAGCATCTAAAGCACTTGGGTAAGGATTTCCTAATAAAGAGGATTTATTAGTACTAATAGCAATAGTATAATTACCATCATTAGGCTTTCCTTTAAACACATAATTCTGAGTAGCTGAGGCTGTTCCAGTTCCTTTCATAGTATAACCTAAACCTACATTTATAGCCGTGTTATTTCGTAATAATATCCAATCATTATATTGATCAACATCACCATTGTCAAATTTCCAAATCCAATACGATTCAATATTTAAAGCAGTAGTAACATTACCGCTACCATCAATTACTGATGGAGTTCCATTCCATGGAGCACCAGTAGTATAGTTAACCATTGTTGGTGTATATGGGTTTATTGAAGAGTCTGAACCATCAAATAATATTTCTCCAACTTCATATTGCCCTATGGTTGTACCACTTACTGGCGAAGCCCAATAATTATAATCAAAAACAATATTTTTACCTTGCTGATCAAGTAATAATTTTTGGGTTCCTGTATTGGCATTTGTTCCTGTGTGTTTTTGAATTAATTGTGATTCGCCAATCATACGCAAATCACCACTAGTTAAAGTAACCGCTTTTTCAACAATCAATTCCATACCATCGGCTACCGAAACACCTGTTGTGTTATCAACATCTAAATTTTCAAAAACTACTTTGGTAGTGCCTGAAATTGTCTGAATAGCATTTGTTGGGCTATCAAAATAAGTAGTTCCATCGGCTAAATCTGAATCAGCTGATTCGGTCATAATTCCGTTATTAATAAAGTTGCTATTTAAGTGAAGGTCTCCTTCGTTATTATGTGTAGCGCCAACTTTATTAGTGTATTCTTCTCCAAAATATACAGTTGTGCCGTCTTCGATTTTAAGTGTGCCTTCATTAACGATTTGAGCGGATAAATAACTTATGGAAAACAATAAAATCAAACATGAAATTATAATTTTTTTTGATAAAAATAGTGTAAAATACTTCATAATAGTAATTTATATAGTTGCTAGTATTACAAATATATGTTTTTTAATTTTAAATAACGATTAAACTTAAAATTAATCTTAATTTTGCCTATATATGGAAGGAATAGTAACAAAATCGACTGGCTCTTGGTATAATGTAAAACATAAAAACATTGTTTATACATGCCGACTGAAAGGTAAATTTAGAATAAAGGGTATAAAAAGTACAAATCCTATTACTGTAGGTGATATTGTTGATTTTAAATTAGAAGAAAATCAAGATACAGGTGTAATTCATACTATTCACCCAAGAAAAAATTATATTATCCGTAAATCGGTTAACCTTTCTAAACAAACACATATAATTGCATCTAATATTGATCAGGTTTTTTTATTAATCACTATTGACAATCCGCCTACTTTTCCTGGTTTTATAGATCGTTTTTTAGCATCTGCCGAAGCATATAAAATTCCAGCAATTTTAATTTTTAATAAAATGGACACATACAATGAAAAATCTACTATAATAAAAGATACATTAATAGCTATTTATACTAAAATTGGATACAAAACCTTAGAAGTTTCTGCAATAAAAAACACAAATATTTCCACACTAAAAAACTTAATGAAAGATAAGGTAAGTATGTTTGCTGGTCATTCTGGTGTTGGTAAATCTACTTTAGCAAATGCGGTTGATAAAAGCTTAAATTTAAAAACAAAAGAGATTTCTACACAATACAAACAAGGGCAACATACTACCACTTTTGCCGAAATGTTCACACTGCCTTTTGGTGGATATTTAATTGATACTCCTGGAATTAAGGGTTTTGGTGTTGTAGATTTTGAAAAAAATGAAGTAACTGATTATTTCCCTGAATTTTTTGCCTTAAAAGGAAATTGTAAATTTAACAATTGCCTACATATAAATGAACCAAAATGTGCCATTAAAGATGCTGTTGAAAATGGCGAAATTGCTGAGTCACGATATAAGAGTTATGCGCAAATATTAGAAGGTGATCAAGAACATTATAGAATTGATGATTATGCTTTTTAAATTTTTATAGATGAAGATACTAATTCAAAGAGTCAGTAAAGCATCTGTTAGTGTAGATGATAAAACGGTAGGAAATATCAATAAAGGATTATTAATTTTACTAGGAATAGGTAATGATGATACTACTGAAGATATTCAATGGTTGGTAAATAAAATAATTAATCTTAGAGTTTTTGCTGATAAAAATGGTATTATGAATCTTTCTTTACATAGTATTAATGGCGACGCTTTAATTATTAGCCAATTTACCTTAATGGCAAGTACAAAAAAAGGAAACAGACCAAGTTATATAAAAGCTGCAAACCCTGAAATTTCTATTCCTTTATATGAGCAGTTTGTATCTCATTTAGAAAATATTTTAGGGAAGAAAGTTGAAACTGGTGTTTTTGGTGCCGATATGAAAGTACATTTAGTAAACGATGGACCTGTTACTATTGTAATAGATTCAAAAAATAGGATGTAATCCGAATTAATATAAAAGTTTTTAGGACATGACAAAAATTGATATAGTATTTTGATTTAAACCACCACTTTTTTACATATCTAGCTAACAACCACAATCAGTATCACAGCCATTTTTATTTTTAAAGAGGAATTTCTTTATTAAATAAGCAATAGCTACACCTAAAATAAGGTATGTTAAAATTTCTTGAATCAAAATAATTTTAATTTTTAGAGTTTTGTATTTTATAAATATACATATTAATCACGTTTTGCAAGCCTAAGTATAATGATTCTGAAATTAAAGCATGACCAATAGAAACCTCTAATAAATTGGGTATATTTTTTGCGAAAAATTCAATATTATCTAGACTTAAATCATGACCTGCATTAATACCTAAACCAAGTTTTGAAGCAAATTCCGCACTTTTTATATATGGATTAATCGCTTTTTTATTTCCTTTTGTATATTGTGTAGCAAAATCTTCGGTATATAATTCAATTCTATCTGCTCCTAATTTTGCAGCAGACTCAATAAAATCTAAATTATTATCTATAAAAATAGACGTACGTATATTATTATCTTTAAACTCGGTAACAACTTCCTTTAAAAAATCATAATTCTTTACTGTATCCCAACCAGCATTTGAAGTAACAGCATCCACAGAATCTGGAACAAGTGTAACTTGCTCTGGCTTATTTGCTAAAACTAAATCGATAAAATTAGGAATTGGATTTCCTTCAATATTGTATTCTGTTGTAATTATTTTTTTTAATGCTGGTACATCAGCATATTTAATATGTCTTTGATCTGGTCTTGGATGAATAGTAATTCCTTGAGCTCCAAATTCTTGAATGTCTATTGCGGCTTGAACTAAATTAGGATAATTTCCTCCACGAGCGTTTCTTAACGTAGCTATTTTATTAATATTTACACTTAATTTTGTCATTTGGTTTAATATTTGCTTCTAAAATAATAGAATAATACATTTAATTTACTCGCAAAACTAGTCTATTGTAATTAAAATTGACTTATTTTGCATAACAATTACTATTATGTTAACAACAGATTACTTATCAAACGATATAAAAGCCTTAACATTAAGCAATACCATTGCTGATGCTAAAAATATTTTTAGTACGTTAATTTTTACACATATACCTATAGTTGAAAATGGTGTGTTTTATGGTCTTGTAGCCGAAAGTGATTTACTTGGATATGATAATGATGAAAAATTAATTTCGGAAATACGCTATACATTACAAGCATTTTTTGCAAACGATGATTTAACTTGGTTAGATTTACTTGAAATTTTTTCTATAAACGAAGCTAATATTATTCCTGTTTTAAATAAAAACAACAACTATATTGGTTATTATGAATTATCTGATATCTTACATTTTTTAAGCAAAACACCTTTTTTACAAGAATTAGGGAATGTATTGGTTGTTTCAAAAAATAAAACTGACTACTCTATTAGCGAAATAGCACAAATAGTTGAGAGTAATGATGCTAAGCTTTATGGTGTGATTTTATCTGGCTATAACAATAACAAAGCAGTACTTACTATTAAATTATACAGTAATAATATTAACGATGTAATTCATACTTTTAGACGCTATGATTATGATATTATTATTGGTGTAAATAATGACGAGTATCTAGAGAGCTTAAAACAACGCTCAGAATACTTACAAAAATATTTGAATATCTAACTAAATGAAAATAGCAATTTATGGCCAATATTATAAAGAAGAAGTCGCTACATTATTAGCAGAATTGTTTCATGTTTTAAATAAAAATAATATTGAAGTTATTGTTGAAAAACAATTTTTTAAGTTAATTAAAAAAGAAGGTGTTTTAATTAATAGCTATAAAACATTTTCAAAAAAATTAGAAAAAAAAGAGGTTGATATAGTTTTAACAGTTGGTGGCGATGGTACTTTTTTAAGATCAATAACTTTTGTGAAAGATTCGGGTATTCCTATTTTGGGTTTAAATATTGGGCGTTTAGGTTTTTTAGCAAATGTTCAAAAAAACAAAATAGAACAATCTATAAAAGCTTTAATTAATAAAGAATATACCATAATAGAGCGTAGATTATTACAAGTAAAAACAGATCCTGAAATAAAAGAATGTACTGAGTTTAATGTTGCTTTAAACGAAATTACTATTGTAAGAAAAAACACCACTGCAATGATTACTGTTAAAACACATCTTGATAATGAGTTTTTAACATCGTATTGGGCAGATGGCTTGATAGTAGCAACACCTACAGGGTCAACAGGTTATTCTTTGAGTTGTGGTGGACCTGTAATATCGCCAACATCTAGAAATTTTATATTAACACCTATTGCTCCTCATAATTTAAACGCAAGACCTCTAGTAATACCAGATCAAACAAAAATTAAATTAAAAGTAGTTGGTAGGGAAAAACATGCGCTATTATCTTTAGATTCTAGAATAATGACTATTCCAAATAATGCTGATGTTTTTATTGAAAAAGCAGCGTATAGTATTAAAACTATTCAGTTAAATAATCAATCTTTCTTAAAAACACTTAGAGAAAAATTGCTTTGGGGTGAAGATGTTAGGAATATCTAATGAATTACCGTTTTATCGTATTTCAAAAGGGAATTAACCTTTTGAAATTACCAAAATTTACAAGGATTTAATATGAACTCATATCATAGTTAAAAACATCTAGGATAATTGTTTTTTCTAGCTTTTATACTTAAATCATAGCCTATCATAATTTCATGAGAACCCGTATTAAAATGATTCAGTTTAGATATAGAATGGTCATAAGAATATCCAAAATATAGACCTGATTTAAAGAAATATTGTAATAAACCAGATACAGAGTCGTTAAGTCTTATTCCTGCACCTATTCCAATTTGTTTAGACAAATATACCGTTGTATTTAAGTCTACTGACATTGGTGCTCCATTAACATGTCTAAGCATAAAGGATGGTTTTATAGTCATATTTTGCGCTTTATTGATATCAAACACATAACCACCATTTAAAAAATAATGGGTTTCTTCTTGTAGTATTTCTGAGTTTTGTGGTCCTTTTACATAGTTTTTTAAAAATTTAGGTATCGAAAATCCTAAATAATAATTATCCGAATAATAAAATAATCCTGCACCTATATTAGGAAGAAATTCTCCTGAAAAATTATGAATTAGTTCATCATCTAAATCACGTGCAATTAAGTCGGCATAATTTGCAGAAAATGTACTACCACCAGCTTTTAAACCTAATCTTAAATACGACTCATCGGTAACTTGAATTCTATGCGATAAGTCAACGAAAGTTTGAATTTGCTTAATACTTCCTATAGCGTCATTCATTAATGAAATTCCTAAACCTGTTTTTTGCTTAGATATAGGGCCATGAACAGTTATTGTCTGTGTTGTTGGTGCTCCATCTACTCCAACCCATTGTTTACGGTATAGCCCTACAAAACTTATAGCTTCTTTACTTCCTGCGTATGCTGGATTTATAGTAAGTGTATTAAACATATACTGTGTAAACATTGGATCTTGTTGTGCAAATGTATCCATACTTATGTATATCAACACTATTAAAATATATTTTTTAATTTTCATATGTTCATTTTTATTGATTTTATAGGAACATGGAACATTCATATTGATTATTTACTTGTGTGTTAAGTTTTTTGTTATGAGTGTTTCATTGTTTTAATCTTCTTTTATTATATGAATATAACCCATACGATCTTCATAAGATGGTCCTAATTTTATAATATAAAAGTAAGTTCCTGTTGGTAATATTACATTAGTTCCTTGTCTGCCATTAACATTGGCAACTCCGCTCCAACCAACAACATTATCAAAATTATTAGTTTCATATACTAATGCGCCCCAACGATTATACACACTAACGTTATGATTTGGAAAATATCCAATTCCTTCAATATGCCAAGCGTCATTTTTACCATCATTATTTGGTGTAAAAACTTCATACACTATTATCTCAAGCGACTCTCTCCAATCTCTTTCTTCTGTAGTTGGATTTTGCATATTAGGATAGTCATAAGCATCTTTACCATTGGTAGATTCTGGATAATTAGTATCAGTATCATAAGCATCATCTAATCCATCATTATCTGCATCTACATTAGAAGGAACAGTATCTGGAATTGCATCTGCATTATAATCCCAACCTTCAATACTATCTATTAAATCATCATTATCAGAATCTAAGTCTAAATAATCAGGTATTTCATCGCCGTCGGTATCAACTGGTATTATAAGTGTTCCGCCAGAGTTTGGATCATACGCATTGTCTAAACCATTTGAATTTCCATCATTATATGTTGGTAGTGTGAAGTTATCTGTTGGATAAAACTCTGTATTATCCACTATTCCATCACCATCAGAATCAATATCTAAAAAGTTTGGTAAATTATCTCCATCTGTATCATTTACTGATATAGGATTTGATTCTGTATAATCATCAACCCCATTTTCATTAGCATCGGTAAAATTATCCACCAAACCATCACTTAAAAAATTAGTGATTAAGTTTAATCCAGATTCTAAAAAAATCCTAGAAAAACCTAAAAACTTGGCTTTCACGAGAACATTCCTTAAA
>CAYOFS010000088.1:0-8678 GCA_964403095.1 uncultured Flavobacteriaceae bacterium
AGATACGCCAAGAGCAAAGAGGTAAGAGCCAAGAGTCAAGAGCTAAGAATCAATAAGTAAGAGAGTATTCAATTTATTATAGCGATGTTATTTTTTAAAAAGTAAGAGAAATAAGAAATAGTAAAGCAAAAGCTCAATACTAGAAACCAAAATATTAATCTAATTTTTCATACTCTGAATTATTAGAAATGTATTCAGGTACAATCTTCTTAATTAGTGAAACAATTTTGACATTAGTGGTGTTTTTTAATTCGGATAGTTGATTAATAAGTACTGATTTAACTTCATATTGAAGATTGCTTACTTTTGCAATCATAATTTTTTCATTATATGTTGGTATGGTATTTTCATTGTCGCTTAGTAGCTCTTCGTAAAGTTTTTCTCCAGGTCGTAAGCCTATAATTTTAATATCAATATCTTCAGGATATTTAAAACCAGAAAGACGAATCATCTTTTTTGCAACATCAAATATTTTGACAGATTCTCCCATATCAAAAACATAAATTTCTCCACCTTTGCCCATTGCTCCAGCTTCTAAAACCAATTGACATGCTTCAGGAATTGTCATGAAATATCGAGTGATATCTTTATGGGTAACAGTTAATGGTCCGCCTTGTGTAATTTGTTTTTTGAATAAAGGAATTACCGAGCCGTTTGATCCGAGTACATTTCCAAACCTAGTTGTTATGAGTTTTGTTTCCGATTTTTTCTGTAAGCATTTAGCATAAATTTCAGCAATTCTTTTTGTTGCACCCATGACATTTGTTGGGTTTACTGCTTTGTCGGTTGATACCATTACAAATTTGTCAATATTATATTTTACGGATAAATCCATGACGTTTTTCGTGCCTTTTACGTTTACTCTTACTGCTTCGTACGGGTTGTTTTCCATTAAAGGAACATGTTTATATGCAGCAGCGTGAAAGACAATGTCAATATTGTTAGATTTGAAAATAGCTTCAAGTGTTTCTTTATTTCTTATATCGGAAATTAATGTAGAAAAGTTTTTAGCACCTTTATTTTTTAAGTCCTGTTGTAAGTCGTATAAAGGGGATTCTGCTTGGTCTAGAATTAATAATTGCTTATAGTTATACTTGGTTATTTGGTTGGTTATTTCGCTACCAATTGATCCAGCAGCTCCAGTAACTAAAATTGTTTTTTGATAAAATTCATTTTTTAAAGCTGGATTATCAACACTTATTGGTGCTCGTTCTAATAAGTCTTCAATATTAATGTCTTTTATCTGATTTACATTTAAGTCACCATCAATCCATTGTTCTATTGGAGGAACAATTTTCACTTTTACATTTTTAGTAATTAGCTTGTCAGATATTTCTAATAATTTTATATTACTTATGTTTTGAATAGAAATGATAATTTCTTTAATATTGTTTTTAGTAATAAATTCATCAGTAATATCATTTGCAGAAAACACTTTAGTTCTATTAAATTGCTTTCCTGTTTTTGTAGGACTATCATCTACAAACCCAACAACATTAAATTTACTATTTTTGTCGTTTGCTATGGTTGCGTAGGTAACTAAGCCCGAGTCTCCTGCACCATAAATTAATGTGTTGATATTTGTTTTTCGGTTAGAAACTAACAGGTGATAAACACGTTTAAAAATAAATCTACTAGCTATTAAAACAACAATATTTAGTAAATAGTGGATTAATAGTATTGATATAGAGTTTGGAATGAATATTTTTATTCTGTAAGGACCTAAATTCCGATTAAGATACACAGTAAGTATGGCGATAAAGGCGAGTAGTGTAGTTGCAATAAAAACATTAGTAGCATCATTGATTCCTGTATGCCTAATAATGCCTTTGTGAGAGCCAATCAATATAAAACTTACAAAGGCTACTAAAATGATAAATGGTAATTGATGAAAAAGAAAGGTATTATAAATTTCTAACTTAAAATTATAAAAAATCAAGTTAGAAATAATAAATGTTTGTACTACAATAGAAATATCGATTAATAAGACAACCCATTGAGATGTGTAAAAATCCGATTTTCTTAATTTATTTAATAAATTCATCTTGTGTAAATGTAGTGTATTTATTCAATTTTAAAGTCCAATGGTAGCATTAGACTTATTTTTTCACGCCCTAAATGACCTCCAAATATAATTAGTCTTGGGTCGTAACTTAAATTTTTGTCAATTAAAAGAGTGTCCGTTTCTAGAAATATAATTGATTGATGATGTGTTTTTTTTATGGAATGAATAAGTCTAACGGTGTCTTTTGTAAATAAAATTTCCGCATCAGTTTTATATTTGTTAATTTTTATATAGTCATGATTTTTCACTATCATTCCATTTTCTATTACATTGAAATTGTTTTTTTTAAGTTCATTGTTGTAGAGGGATTTGATGAAATGTTGAATTGAGCCATTATAGGTTTTTTTTCTATTTTTCAAATGCTTTTTTCTTATTTTTTTCTTGTTATTGAAAAGAGAGACTCCATAGTAAACAGTTTTTTTGTGAAAACCATTTAAAGTTGCTGTGTATTCAATTAGGTCATAAAATAAAGTGTATCCTAAATAATTGTTATTGATAATTAATGGTCTTTTTGAGTGGACAATAAGTTCTCCTCCATTAATGTCTTTGTGATATCGTAGAACTAGATCATCTTCATTTTTTATTTCACAATATTTAGCATATTTATTATCACCAAGAAAACCTCTTTTGAACATCATTAATTTTTGTTCTCTAGTAAAAGGGTCGTTTCTATGAATAACAACCTCTTTTAAATTATTTGTAGATTTTAATAATTTAATTGTTAGTATAGGTGTTATTTTAGAATTTGGAATAATGACTCTGTCATATCCTAAATGGCTAATAATTAATTGAGAATTAATTTTATTTTCAATTTCAAAGTAGCCATTTTTATCGGTTGATGTTCCAATAGAGGTATTGTTGAAATATACAGATACAGTTTCTAAGGCATTATTTGTTTCAGCATCATAAACATGTCCTTGTATAGTTTGACTTGATGTAAATTTAATACAAATCAAAAAAATAAAAAACAAATTATTTTTAATTAACATCATTATTTTTTCATTAAAAAGGCTTTGATGAAATCATCAATATCTCCATTCATAACAGCATCAATATTTCCAGTTTCGTGTCCTGTTCTAACATCTTTTACTAGCTTATATGGATGCATAACATAGTTTCTTATTTGCGAACCAAAATCAATTTTCATTTTATTATCTTCTATACTATCACGTTTTGAGCGTTGCTTTTGAAGTTCAATTTCATATAATTGGGATTTTAGCATTTGCATAGCTTTCGTTCTATTTTCTAGTTGTGAACGTGTTTCAGAATTAGCAATCATAATTCCAGATGGTTTATGACGTAAAATAGCTTTAGTTTCCACTTTATTTACATTTTGTCCGCCAGCACCACCAGAACGAGCAAAGTCCCAAGTAATATCGGCTGGATTTATTTCAATTTCAATAGTATCATCTACTAAAGGATACACATAAACCGAGGCGAATGAAGTATGTCGTTTTGCATTACTGTCAAAAGGCGATATTCTTACTAACCGATGCACGCCATTTTCTCCTTTTAAATAACCAAAAGCATATTCGCCATCAATTTCTAAGGTAACGGTTTTTATTCCAGCAGAATCGCCAGCTTGGTAATTTAATTCTTTTATTTTATAACCTTGTTTTTCGCTCCACATCATATACATTCGCATAAGCATTTGTGCCCAGTCACAACTTTCAGTTCCTCCTGCACCAGCGGTTATTTGTAGTACGGCACTTAGACTGTCTCCTTCTTCGGAAAGCATATTTTTAAATTCTAAACTCTCTAAAAGTGTTAAGGTTTTATTGAACTGTTTAATAACTTCATCTTCTAATGCGTCTCCATCTTTAAAAAAATCGTATAATATTTGCGTGTCTTCGGTTTCGGATGTAACAGTATTGTAGTCCGTAACCCATTTTTTTGTATTTCTAAGTGATTTCATTAAAATTTCAGCCTTTTTTGGATTGTTCCAAAAATCAGGATTCGAAGCTTTCTCTTCTTCGTTAGAAATTATAATTAATTTTTTGTCTATTTCAAGGTAAGTTTTTAACTTGCCAACTCGTTCTAACAAATTTTTTATTTGATCGGATGTAATCATAAAGCAAAAGTAATAAAAGCAAACAAACAAATAAATAAATAAACGAATAAATAAATAACTTTCATGATAAATTTAATAAGTGATACTGTAACAAAACCTACTCCAAATATGTTAAAAGAAATGTTTGAAGCAGAGGTTGGCGATGATGTTTTTGGAAATGATCCAACGGTAAATAAGTTACAAGAAAAAATGGCTAAAATGTTTGGAATGGAAGATGCATTATTTTTCCCATCAGGAACAATGGCTAATCAAGTTGCTATAAATTTGCATACCAATGCTGGTGAACAGTTAATTTGCGATAAATGGGCGCATGTTTATAATTTTGAAGCAGGCGGAGTTGCTGTAAATTCGGGTGTTTCTTGTGCATTGATTGATGGAGAAAGAGGTATGTTTACGGCAAATCAAGTAAAGGAATTTATAAACCCTAAAAATAATATACATTTAGCAACAACAAGTTTAATTACTATTGAAAACACTACAAATAAAGGAGGTGGAGCTTGTTGGGATTTATCCGAAATAAAAAAAATAAAGCAGGTTTGTATAGAAAATAATTTGGCTTTTCATTTAGATGGTGCAAGGCTTTTTAATGCATTGGTGGCAAAAGAAGAATCTCCAAAACAATATGGAGAGTTGTTTGATACCATTTCAATTTGTTTATCTAAAGGTTTAGGAGCGCCAATTGGCTCGGTTTTATTGGGTACAAAAGCTCATATTCAAAAAGCTTTACGAATTAGAAAACGTTTTGGTGGCGCAATGCGTCAAGTTGGTTATTTAGCTGCGGCAGGAATTTACGCCTTAGATAATCACGTAGAACGTTTGAAAGAAGATCATAAAAAAGCGAAAGTAATTGGTGAAACTTTAGAAAAGCAAGTATATATTAGTAAAGTAGAACCAATAGATACTAATATTGTTATTTTTAATCTTACAGATGATGTTGATGATGAAAAATTTATAAATTCCTTAAAAGAAAAAGAAGTTTTAATAACAAGTATGGGTTCTGGTAAATTACGAATGGTTACGCATCTGGATTTTACCGATGTGATGTTGGAAAGGTTGATTGTAATATTAAAGGATTTTAAATTGTAAGTATTTAGAAATTTAATCGACAAATCTAAACATGAAAAAAATAGTTTTATTAATTTTAACCATAGGTTTATTGTCTTTTATGACTGTAAGCAAAAAACAAGAAGAAAAGATGATGAATAAACAAGAAATTGCCACTTTTGGCGGAGGGTGTTTTTGGTGTACCGAAGCTGTTTTTAGTGAGTTAGAAGGCGTGATAAATGTAGAAAGTGGTTATTCTGGCGGTGAAATGCCAAATCCTACTTATAAAGATATTAGTACAGGAACATCAGGTCATGCTGAGGTTATTCATATTACTTTTAATCCTAAAAAAATTCATTTTTCAGAATTGTTAGATGTGTTTTTTGCAACACATAACCCAACAACATTAAATAGGCAAGGAGCAGATGTTGGTACGCAATATCGTTCGGTTGTGTTTTATCACAATGAAAAACAGAAAGTAGAAACCGAGAAATTTATTTATAACCTGGAAGTTTCAACTGTTTTTGAGGATAAAATTGTTACCGAAATTACAGAATTTACTGTTTTTTATAAAGCAGAATCATATCATCAAGATTTCTATAAAAATAATAAAGAAAACAAATATTGCAACGCTGTTTTAAATCCTAAGTTATTAAAATTCAGAAAGCGATTTAAAGAAAAATTGAAAAAGTAAGTTCATAATTAATCCAATTTTATAATGTAAAGATTTGTTAAAAATTAAGTTTTTTTAACAAATCTTTTTTTTGTAAATTTCAAAATTCAAAAACAAGTCATATGAGTTATCAAAAATTTGAAGAATACAATCTTGAAACTACGCAAGAAATAAAAGATAAATACTTATCAATCCTTAAGGAAGTTGGTGAAAATCCAGAGCGAGAAGGATTGCTTAAAACACCAGAAAGAGCATCGAAAGCCATGCAATTTTTAACACAAGGGTATGATTTAGATGCCGAAGAAATATTAAAATCTGCGTTGTTTAATGAAGATTATTCCGAAATGGTTATTGTAAAAGACATAGAATTGTATTCACTTTGTGAGCATCATATTCTGCCTTTTTTTGGAAAAGCACATATAGCTTATATTCCTAACGGCAAAATAGTTGGCTTAAGTAAATTACCAAGAATTGTAGATGTTTTCGCAAGAAGATTACAAGTGCAAGAACGCTTGACAGATCAAATTGTAAATGTAATAGACAAAGTATTGAAACCACATGGAGTTGCAGTTGTAATTGAAGCATCGCATATGTGTATGATGATGCGTGGTGTTCAAAAACAAAACTCAGTAACAACAACATCGGGTTTTAGAGGTGCTTTTAAAACAATGGAAACCAGAATGGAATTTTTACGATTAATCGACTCTAAACTACATTAATTTAAGTCGGAATACCAAAATCAACGATCAACCACCAAAAGTCAACAAATAAAATCCAACCACCAAAATCCATATGCAACACAATTCAACATTTCCAATAAAATTAAAAGAATTAGAAGACTTACGAGATGAAGCATCATCATACTTGAAATCTATTCAATGGGAACAAGGCAACAGAGCAAGAAATAAAGATAAATCAACCAAACAACAAGAGAGTATTTTGTTGTATTTATCTAAGGCGACTGGTGGTTCTTCAGTAATGGAAACTACATCGGTTTCTAAAACTATTTTAAAATTAAAAAAACGATTAATGCCAAACTCATTGGCAATTCCGTTAAAGTTAAATAAAACCTTATTAAATATTCAAGAAGCAATTGCTATCGGAATTTGGCTGAAAGATAACTATAATGATTCTTCAGGTTTTAGTGCTTTGAATGAACGTAAATCGGTTTTAGATAGCGAACAAAAAAGAGAATTTGAATCAAAAATGCAAACTTCCACAGCATATATGTTGTTTGGTTTTGCATATTATACTTTATTCGAACTTAAAGACGAATCAAGCGATGATTTATCCGTAATGAAAAATAAATTTGCAGGTATTCCTGAGCTTTCATTTGCATCGCCTTTAAAAGGAATTTCTTGCGCCTTATTTTATTATGATAAGTACTTGAATCACCCAGATGTTGTGAAAACAGAGCAAGATATAATCGATTTTACAGTCGTTTATTTTGAATCTTTATTAGATGAAGTGAATCAGCGTAAGGGTTCATTAGATTACACCGAAACATTAGAAGATAGAACCTATAAATTAGATAAATCAGAATTTTCTGTTTCTGGTTGGGAAACAATTTTTAATGATAATGTTAAGAGCGTTGAGTTTAATAAAATTCAGTTCGAGCAAATTGTCGGTAATCGGGACGCAAAACATTTTGCCAAACGATTAATTGAACGAATGTTGGCATATGATTTTAAAGCAAAGAAAAATCCTTTTCAAGAATTAGGTGGTTTTATGCCTGTTTTTATGGGTTACGGAATACCAGGGACAGGAAAATCAATGCTTATTGCAGCAATAGCTACAAAGCTAAAAGAATATAGTGATGAGCTAAATATTCCGTTTTTATTTCACCCAATGCCAGACACATTAATTTCTACTTTCCAAGGTGGTTCTGCAGAAAAAATGGTAAAATGGATGAAGCCAATGCAAGATCCAACAAAACTTATTTTTGCACCAATTGACGATGCAGAAAATAACCTGCAAGAACGAACTGCACAAGGAGTTTCGGCTGGTGTAAAAGAAGTAATAGGTGTTTTTCTAAGATATACTGAAGGCGCTTATGCGGTGAATTATGGTAATTCTTCCGTAGGATTATTTACCAACTTACCTGAAATGTTAGATAAAGCAGTAATTTCTCGTATTCAAGGAAGATTCAAAATTGATGGAGCAAGAACAATCCCAGATTTCTTAGATCAAGATTATATTTGGTGGCGAAAATTAGATAAAACACTACCCGATTTTGTAAATATGGAAAGTCCAGAGTACGATTGGTTAAGTGAACAAGGTTTAGCAAAAAATTTAGGAGAAATTCTAAAACATACTGAAAAACCAACCATTGAAAGAGTATTAGGTATTTACGAAAAAGTAGAAAGTAAGTTTAAAGATAAGCAGCACTTGTTTTATGCGGAGCTATATAAAGAAATACAAGTGGATTTTCCATATTTTTCATCAAGAGATATTAGAAACATCCAAAAAGCAGTTTCAATGCGTTTGACAGATTTTGATTTGCCAGAAGATTGGTTAGCAAACCCTGAAATATTTTTACAAAAAGATTACGATACAAAGTTTAATATGCTACAAGATGCAATGCGTCAAAATATGAAAGGTTTAGATTTTTCGGATATCAGAAGGCAAGAAGTAATACGCTACATTGATAATTTTGCTACTATTGCAGATACTGATTTTAAAAGAAAAGTAGATAGTAGAGTAAAAGAGTTAAATATTAGAACAGCTGCACAGAAGCAGTTTGATAAATAATTTTAAATGTTGAATGCTAAATTTTAAATTTAAAAAACTCAGCATTCAACATTTAAAATTCAACATTTTTTAAA
>CAYOFS010000089.1:0-8652 GCA_964403095.1 uncultured Flavobacteriaceae bacterium
GGTCTGTTCTAAGTTCGTGTATTTCACTCAGTGATTTATCAATATAAGCAGTGCTGTCACATATTTTTACGTGTAGTACTGCTTTTTTTGTATTTATTTGACCATCAATCCAGTATTTTCTACAAGGAACATTTTTTACTTGACTTTTAGAAAAATTAATATTTCCATTTAGTAAAAAAAGGTCAATATCCGTACTATCAATCACTTTTGATTTTATTAACTGATTAATACTAGGCGTATATTCAATATTCTTTTGACGAATTATATTTAGTACTCTGTTGTTTGGAAACCAGTTACATTGTGTTTTTTTTCCGTTAAATATAAAGAGAAGAATAATAATCCCTATAGAAAATCCACCTCCAAAAAGTTTAAATCTATGTAGTAATTCTTTGTCAATTTTCATGTGTTTATTTTATTGTTTAATTAGCTACATGACATTCATATTGATTATTTTTTATAGGTGTCAAATTTTACTATTATGAATATTTCAGGTAGTTTTTTTGATTTATTTATCATTTAAAACAAGAGTAATCCAATATCTCTAAAAGGTAGGTTGAACCAATCGGCAACAGATTTATGGGTAAGTATTCCATGATAGAAATACATACCTTTCTGTAAGCCTTTATCAAATCTTGCTGCATTTTCAACGCCACCTTCTTCGCCAATATTTAATAAATAAGGGGTGAAAATATTACTAAGTGAAAGTGAGGCAGTTCTTGCGTATTTTGAAGGTATATTAGGTACGCAATAGTGTATTACATCATGTTTTCTAAAAGTAGGTTTGCTATGAGTGGTGATTTCTGAAGTTTCAAAACAACCACCTCTGTCAATACTAACATCAACAATCACACTGCCTTCTCGCATTTGCTCCACCATATTTTCAGTAATTAAAATTGGAGATCTATTTTTACCTCTAACAGCACCAATGGCAACATGGCATCTTTGTAATGCTTTTTGTAGAGTTTTTGGTTGAATGGTAGATGTGTAAACTGTTTGCCCTAAATTATGTTGTAACTGTCTTAATTTACTAATAGAATTGTCAAATACTTTTACTGATGCTCCTAAGCCTATAGCAGAACGAGCAGCAAATTCACCAACTGTTCCTGCGCCTACAATAACAACTTCAATTGGTGGTACACCACTGATATTACCCATAAGCCAGCCATTTCCACCATTATCTTTATTTAATAAATCTGCGGCAATTAAAACAGATGCAATTCCAGCAATCTCACTTAAAGATTTTACAATTGGAAAAACGCCATGATCATCTTTTATAAAATCAAATGCCATAGCCGTAATGCGCTTTTTAGCTAAAGCTTCAAAATATTCTTTTTTTTGAGTTTTTAATTGTAAAGCGGATATTAAAGTACTTTGTGAATTGATTAATTTTATTTCGTTTAGTGAAGGCGGTTCTACTTTTAAAATAATATTACAAGCAAAAACATCTTCATTTGAATATGCAATTTTAGCACCTGCATCGGAATAATCTTTGTCGTAAAAATTGGATTGTTCTCCTGCGCCAGTTTCTACAACAATTCTGTGTCCATGATTTGTTAAAGCAGCAACAGCATCTGGCGTTAAGCAAACTCTTTTTTCTTCAAGTCGTGTTTCTTTTGGAATACCAATATATAATTCACCTTTTTGTTTTTTTATTTCAAGCATCTCAGGCTTTGGTAATAAATCTTCTTTACTAAAAGGATTAAATTGTTGGCTCATGGTGATTGTTTTTTAAGGCTTAAATATACTATTTTTTTGATAATAAATAAGTATAATCCAACAGCTTTAGTTATTGATTAGTTTAAAAATCAATTCGTATAAGTCACCTTTATCCATGGTGCAACCTTTTTCAATTAAGTCAAATATCTCTAAGTTACGTTTTTTAAAGTATGCTTTTTGTCCTTTAAAATAAGTGATTGTTTTGTCTTTTGAATTGTCAATAAACCAATTATAATCAGTTTTATTTGAAAAATCAAAATCTTTTTTATCACACTTAATTACAATACGTTGGATGTGTTCTTTGTCAAATCTAAAAAGGTTAAGACTATTACCTGCAAAGTTGGTTAAGTAGTTGATTTTCCCAAGTACTTTTTCCCAAACTAAATCGCTAAAAAGATTGATTTCTTCGGCAACCATTTCTGGTTTTGTATCTTTTATTTCTTGCCATTTATCCGAATCTATTTTTTGTGTTGCTAGGAAAATAGCAAATTCTTCATGCATTTCATTTAACTGATCTGATGTTAATTGTTTGTACTTCATGAGTTATTAAATTTAGAATGCAAAAATAATTTTTTTGATGGAATAGCAGTTTCTTTAAAAGAAATTTTATTACTATTTTAGTATTGTGAAATTACTAATCACAAATTTTATGTAAAATTAAAAGTAGTTGAATAAAATTAATATCGAATTTAATTATTAAACAGGCGAACAATTATAGAGGTTTGACTTTTTGAAATTCGTTTATTATCAGTCAGTCTTGTGTTTATTGTCTAACAGTCTAATGTTGTCATATTAATATTAGAACTATCGTTTAATAACTTTTCAAGATAATGCTCTTCAATACCAAACTCTTTTTTAAGTGATTTTATTTTTTTACTAATAGCTTTAGAATCATTGTTTTTAGAAGATTTTTTTCCAATCAGCATAACATTTTTACGAGTATGTTTATTAGAAATAAATTCAAATATTTTTGTTTGGTAATTTTCTTTTTCAAGTAATAAAGCTCTCATGGTATCTGTAACCATTTCAAATTGTCGTTCTTTGAAAATTCCGTATTTTAAAATAGGGCTTTCTTGTTCAGTTCCTTTTAACTGTTGTCTAATTTGTTTGTGACAGCAAGGTGCTGTTACAATAATTGCTGCTTTTGATAATAAACCTTTATGTATTGCATCATCAGTTGCAGTGTCACAGGCGTGTAATGCAATTAATATATCAATGCGTTTGTTGGTGTAATCTTCTATGCTTTTACATTCGAACTTTAGTTTATCAAAACCACATTTCTCTGCTAAGTCGTTACAGTAATTAACTAGTTTTGGTCTTAATTCAATACCTGTAATTTCTACATCGCAGCCTTTTGTGTTTTTTAAAAAATCGTATAAAGCAAAGGTTAAATAGCCTTTACCAGAACCCATATCAACTATATGAATTGTTTTTGGTAAGCTTGATGTACTAACTAGGTCGTTAATTATTTCTAAATATTTATTTATTTGTCGGTATTTATCCGCCATTTTATGAATAATGTTTCCTTCATTATCACTTATACCTAAATGTTTTAAATAATCACTATTAGTTACTTTTCTTTCTTTTGGAATATTGTGAGCTTCTGGTGGTTTGTTTTTAAAACTTGGATATTGTAATTTGAAGGTTACTACTTTCTTTTTGGAAACAAATATTTGCATATCTTTTTTTAAGGTAAAAAAAGTTGCAAACCTAAAACTATTCATTAATAAATTAGTAATTTCTTTTTGCGCCTTATCTAAAGAGTAATTTTTGACTTGGTCATTTGTTTTGTAACGATATGTAAATGACAAATGTAATTCTTCCTTAATTTTAATTAATCGAACATACACATTAGCCAATTCATTTCGCTTACTTAGAGGTTTACTAAGCGTTAGCTTAACAAAATCATCTCTTTCTATACTCTTGTCGATGGCTTCAAATAGTTGTTGAAATTCATCCATAATTTATTATATTTTAGATACTCCAAAAGTAAATTAATTAATTGATAATAACAGTTTAATACCAATTCTATTTCAAAGCGAAAATTATTTTAATAGATATGCTTATTGAAGCTATTTTTAATAGGAAGGAGCGTATAGGAAATGTCTTGTAGATATTTTTAGTGAATGAACCATCTGGCGTGTTGGCAGAAATAGAAATAATTTATATAATGTGTTTTGGTGTTATATTAGTATATTTGACTTATGAATGTTTATAAAGAAAAGGTTAAAGTGAAAAAGGAAGATATTGATGAGCTTAATCATGTTAATAATATTGTTTATCTGCAATGGATTAATAATATTTCAGCTAATCATTGGAAGTCATTATCTAATAAACAGATAGACGCTAAATATATTTGGGTTGCTGCTAGGCATGAAATTGATTATGTTAAGCCTGCTTTTTTAAACGAAGGAATCACAATAAAAACGTATATTGATACAATAGAAGGAGTAAAGTCTAAAAGAAAAGTAGAGATATATAGGGATAATATTCTTTTAGCAAAATCATTAACTATTTGGGTTTTATTAGATGCTAAAACTCAAAAAGTAACAAGAATTCCTAAAGAAATTTTGAATTTATTTTAAAAAATACTTTTCCTTATTGGGAAGGCGATACCTTAGTAATTTTCTCCTGCTTGTTCTTTCAAGTCAGCAACAAATTCTCTAATATCTGCAATGTTTGATGTGTTCGAGATATCACTTATATTAGAAAGTAAATAATCTAAACTCTCTACAGGGTTAATTTCAGTAGTAAGAACTTGTTCTTTTTCAAAACCTTCAATTGGTTCGTCTTCAGGTATTGCAACATTGAAACTTTTATTTGCTTCAACATGTTGAAAAGTAAGACGTATTACTTTAGCTAATAAAGGTTGTTCTTCTGTTACAACCATAACTCTCATGGCTTTTAGATCATCTACAATTGATGTTGTTACGCCATTTTTAGCTATTTCTTTTTTAATTTTATCAATTAATTTGTAATACTGTGTGTTTATCAAAACTTTTCTATTTTTTGTTAAGCTGCAAATATAATAAAGTATTTAATTTATATCTTATTCTTAACTGGTTCTTTTTATTAAATTAACTATTCAGTCAAATTAGGGATTTAAGGTTATAGCTGAATAGTTACACAGAATTACTAAAAACACAAAGTGTTTAAACCATAGCCTTGTTTTATTTATTATAATTTTCAGGGTATGAACCAACAGGTACAGGCATTGGTGCGTCAACTCCTCCAATTTTTCCATCTTTTTTTTCAGCTTCAATAGCATATTGAACATCTTCTGTATTTAGGTGTATTAGCTGTACAGGTTTTAAACCAATATTTTTAGATCCTTTTTTTAATAAATATCTTAAAAAGAAAATCATTAATAAAAACCATGTAAACATAATTATTTTCTGAACAGTAACATCATCAGAAATTAAAGAATACAACTCTCTTTTATCAGATATTAATCCTGGAGAACCATCTTTATGTGTTCCAAACAAAACAGTTGTATCTAAGAAATTTGAATGTGCGTCTGGAAATAATGTATAAGGGATATACCCAACAGCAAAACCTACAAACCCTACCAAAGTATTAATATACCCCATGCCAATACGCATATATGATCTGATTTCACAACCAATTAAAGTAACGGCTCCAAATCCTAATGACAAACCTCCAATAAAGTTTCCTGCGGTTAAACCAGCTTTAAGTCCTGTACCTAATCTTGGTGAAATACTAAAGAAAGTCCATGCTATTAACATAAACCCTAACATAATTACCCAAGTTGTAACAACTCCAATAATTGGCGAGTAAGAACGCATTAAGGTACGTGTTATTTTTGGCACTCCCATTTTTGCGTATTTTTCATCTTGTTTTGTCATATCTCCAGCAGTTTCTAAAGAAACTAAAGAACACTCTGTTCCATAGCCAGATTTAGATAAGGCAATACCCGCAACAATACCAGATAATAAGGTCATAAATACAAATAAACCACTTTTATCAGCTACTGATTTTCCAAAGGCTAATAATTTTCCTCCTGATAAATGTTTCATACTATCGGTTCCTGAAAAAGCACCATATAAAGCTGCAAATAAGAAAATAATGGTAAATGTAAGGGAAATCCAAAATACAGGATTTTTTCTCCAATAATAACCTTCTTTATAGGTAGCACTTTCTCCTTTGTCTGAATTATTTATTACATATGCTCTTGTTTCTTGATGTTTAAAGTAATTAGCTAAGCCTAGTTTTTCCATAACTAGAAACCCTAAAGCTCCACCTATTGCCATAAATATTACTGAGCCAAAAGATCTAATTCCCATATAAGGTATTCCTCCCATTAAATGTGTTAAAGTGCAACCTCCTGCAAGACGAGTTCCATAACTAAAGAAAGCTCCACCTATAAAAGATACTATTAAAGCTTTTTTAGAATAATGAACCCAAGCTCTTGTTTCCTGTTCCATCATAGTAACAATCCATCCTCCTAAAATCATTCCTAATATTGGCCAGCCCATTCCTGGAGTGAAAACTCCTCCTTCTGGAATTATTTGCCCTGTTACATCTACACCATAATTACCATAGAGTTCAGAATATATTCCAAAAATATTATTAATAAACACTTCCATTCCTCTAAACATTCTACCTAAATCAGTTGTTACACTAATAGCCATTAAAGTGTTTTCTTCCACAGGAACTCCTTTTCCTGCTTTATATAGATAAATTCCAAGCATATAAATTATCTGCGCAACGGCAAATAACACTCCAGCATATACATAAGACCACTGGTTTTTAAACAAATTTTTAAAAGATAATTTATTCATAATTATTGTTAATTTTATTGCAAATATCCACACAAATAACAAACCATACTGTAACTCAAGTTACATTGAAAGATAATTAAGTCTTTTATATTTGCATTAATATTAATTATTAACAAAAAACACTGATAAAAAAATGAAATATTTAAAAATATTACTACTGTTTTTTGCAATTGCAAGCTTATCCATATCTTGTAAAAATGCAGATGAAATTAAAAAAAGAGCTGAAGCTTCTAAACCAAAAGCTGTTGCAGAAATTATAAAAGCTATTGAACCTACTAACTTAGGTAAAATAAAAAAAATTGGTGTAGTAGATTATGAAAATAAACTAAAAGATGTTACCTTAGTAGATGTTAGATCTGCACAAGAATTTGCTAAAGGTCATTTAAAAGGCGCAATTAATATTGATTTTAAAAAGAGAACTTTTCCAGATTATATTAATGTGGTAGCAAAAGACAAACCAGTTGCTGTATATTGTGGGTCTGATAATCGTTCAGGAAAAGCAGCCATAATTATGCAGTCTTTAGGTTTTAAAGAAATTTACGATTTAGATGGAGGTTATAAAGCATGGAATGCAGAAAAGAAAGAGATTACAAAAGGCGACAATGAGGCAAACAAAAAGCTTCAAGAAATTCTTAAAAAAGGAGAATTAAAAGGTAAGGTTTTGTTTGGAAAATCCCATCAAATTGAAGTTGATGAATTTGAAAAATTAGCAAAGTCTGGGAAAGTAACTTTAGTTGATGTAAGAACTCCTAAGGAATTTGCTCAAGGACATATTAAAGGCGCTATTAATGTAGATTGGAAAAACAGACACTTTGCTAAAAATGCTACAAACTCTATCACTAATGATAAACCAGTTGCAATTTATTGCGGGTCAGGGAATAGAGGTACAAGAGCTATGTTTGCAATGTCCGCTTTAGGGTTTAATGAGGTTTATAATCTAACAGAAGGCATGAAATCTTGGAATGCTGCAAACAAAGCTTTAAAAACTTTAGAAGTTAAAGGTGATGTTAGAAAGCTAGACGCTCCTAATTTTAGCAATGCTATTTTAGGAAAAGTAGGTGTTTTGATAGATGTTAGAACGCCTAAAGAGCACAGTGATTATCATATTCCTGGAGCAAAAAATATTGATTATAAAAACAATAATTTTAAAACTGAATTTGAAAAGTTAGACAAAAAAGTCCCTGTCTTAATTTATTGCCGTTCTGGAGGAAGATCAAGAAGAGCAATGAAAACTTTAGAAAAAATGGGATTTACAGTATATAACCTAGAGAAAGGAATGATTGAATGGAAGAAAGTCGGCTTTGCTGTTCAAGGAAACAACTTACACTCTGGTGGTGGTAGCGGAGAAGAAGGTTGTTAATTCTAAATTTTAATAATACCTTAAATCCTCAAGGGTTTTCGTTACTAAAAGTCAAAATGTGTGCTAGTATTGGTCTAGCGCAGAAAAAAGTAACGCAAGTATATCATTAGATATAGTGAGTGGTTTTTTTGAGCATTGTCAATAATGGCGTGCCGTATGGCTTTGCAGTAGAAATACTCTTGCGGATTTTAAGGTAATACAAAGATAACTGATTATAACTAATATTCCGTTTTATCTTCTTTTTTACTCCATAATTGGAATGGTTTTAAGGCAGTTTCACGTTCACATTGCTCAAAAGGAATACTTCTTTGAGAATATGGCAGGGGAATTTCATCATAAATAAATTGATCATCAAAACCAATATTAGCTGCATCTGCTTGATTTGAACCGTAATAAACTTTTAATGGTCTAGCCCAATAAATTGCACCTAAACACATTGGGCAAGGTTCACAGCTAGTGTAAATGATACAGCCATCTAATTGAAATGTATTTAAGTTTTTACAAGCATCTCGTATAGCAGTAACTTCTGCATGAGCCGTTGGATCATTTGTTGAAGTAACTTTATTATTACCTCTACCAACAATTTCTCCGTTTTTTACAATAACGCAGCCAAATGGTCCGCCTTCGTTTGCAGACATTCCTTTAATAGCGGTTTTTACAGCTTCGCTCATGAAAAATTGATGGTCTTTTGTATTAGGTACAGGCTCTGAATTAGTATCTTTCATGTTTTTGGCAGCTTCGTCAATAAACTTTTTATTAAAATTGTTACACATT
>CAYOFS010000090.1:0-8640 GCA_964403095.1 uncultured Flavobacteriaceae bacterium
CACTAGCTGTTTGTGATGTTACAACAAAAGGACCTGCAGTACCCGAAACATTTACTGTTTTTAAATCTACATTTGTTTGACCTCCATTTGGATCATTATCTCTTGTTGTCATTGCAAAGTGCATAGAACGTGCAACAGTAGGCGTAACTTCCCATTGTGATTGTAAACTACCTCCTAATACAGTAGTATACTTAGGCATAAATCTATTTGGAGAAGCTGTTGCGAAATAAGATCTATAAATTGGACCTTGTGTTGATGTAGAAGCCAATGGCTCTGGTGCATATTGAGTATCAATCTGTTCCCAACAAGATAATGGTGGAGTTTGATTATTCGTATCGGTTGATTGTCCTTCTAGTATATATGCTGTCCCTTTTGGTATAACTACATCTGCTCCCGCATTTGCTGTTGGCTCTACATTACCTGTACTTACTATTTGACCACAAGTTGGATATCCGCTATACTCAGCTACACCACGTATTCTATCATAAGCTTGTTTTAAACTGAAATAATGAAAATACGCATCTGAATTATTTTGAACATTTGGAGTAGATCCACAAATACCAGCATAAGCCATTATAGTAGAACCACCTCCAGGTTCACCTGCTGTACTTGTATTACGCTGTGCTCCACAATAATTTGTAGCTGTATTTGTATTAAAAGTGTGATCACACCCAAATTGATGCCCTATTTCATGAGCAACATAATCAATATCATAAAAATCTCCTATTGGTTGTCCTGAGCCAGTAATTCCTTCTGCTTTTGCGTTAGAAAAACAAATAGATCCTTTTGCGGCTAAACCACCACCACCTGTACTAAATGTATGACCAACATCAAAATTTTGTGTTAAGATAGTACTTGTTATTACACTTTGACTTTCATTAATTAAGACATTTGCATTGCTGTTACTGAAATTATCAGAATCAATAAAGATTATGTTTTGGTTATTAGCTACTAAATTAAAAGTTACACCTAATTCTAAGCGATAAATACCACCAACTCTATTAATTGTATTTGTAATTGCAGACATTACAGCTGCTTTTTTTACTGCTGTTGAGGCTCCACCTGAAACACCTTGATTAGTTAAATGATATGCAGAATACTCAATCGTACAAGCTACAGCTAAACGGTAGGTTCTTAACTTTCCATCTTGTGATCTTTGTTGAGGAGAATCTTCAAAATCAAACTCTGTTTGTGTTTCAACTTCATTTTTAAATTCACACATAAATTCACCTTCAACTGCTGGTAAATTATTAGATGTGTATAATATATATTTACTTCTATCTCGTGTAAAAGGATCAATTAACATCGTAGGTTTACCTGGACGCTGAAACATTACATGTAAACCATCTGTACCAATACTCATATTTAAAGATTTACTTGGATTAGTAACACTTTGACCAATATACGTTTTAATCATTGGAAATTGTGCCGCTAATTCTGGTTCAAAAATGGACCATTCCAACATTTTATATTGCTCTATTGTTCCATCTTCATTTGGGAAATTTAATATTGTAGTAGAGTTTCCAACAGAAACTTCATCTTTGAGCTCTACATATTTAAGTTGATTTATGATATCATCTAAATCAATTGTATATAATTGGAATTGTGATGGCATGTGTGATTTAACAAATACAACATCATCGTTTGTTTTTTCACGTGTTTGTTGCCAATTTTGAGCGAAAATACTGGTAGCAAAGATTAAGGCTACCACAAAAAGTGAATTTTTATACATTTTTATGTTTTAAAAGTTATTAATAAGTTTGCAATATATTTGTTTTATTAGAATAAAACAAAATTTTAACGTTACTGAAGTAAAAACAATCTAAAATTTAATTTTTTTTATCTTCCTTCTTAGGCATTGGACCTCGTAAATGAATAACTAATCCATTTAAAAAATTGCGCAAAAACTGATCTCCACATTCCATATATTTAGGATGGTTTTCTCTTCTAAAAATTGCTCCAAGCTCGCTTGTAGTCGCTTTAAAATCTACTAACGCTAATATCTTAACAATATCGGTATCACGTAGTTTATGTGCTACACGAAGTTTTTTCATAATATCATTATTTGTTAATCCCATAAGTTATTTGTTTTTTAATTTCCCGAAAAGATCTTCATTAATTTTTGGTAGTTCTACTTTATATTTTACTACTATTATTCTAATTAAAACCACAGTTAATATGGTAGAAAAATATTTCACATTTACTTCTACCTCCATTTTATTCAAAATTAAAAAAACAAACGCCCCAATAAAACATGCTAAAGCGTAAATTTCTTTTTTAAATATTAAGGGTGTTTTTTGCGTTAAAACATCTCTTAAAACTCCGCCCATAACAGCCGAAACCACCCCCATAACAGCAGCAACAAAAGGATTCAAACCGAAATTTAGTCCTTTTTCTGTACCTAACATAGTAAAAACGGCAATACCAATAGTATCAAATAAAAACATGGTTTTACTTAAAGGAGCTATTTTACTTCTAAATAAAAGCGTAAATATTACAGCAATTAAAATAGTCCAAATATAATTCAAATCACCTATCCAATTTATAGGGTGATAATTAATCAATACATCACGCATCATTCCTCCTCCAACAGCTGTAACAAAGGCAATAATAAACACACCAAAAACATCAAAATTTCTTTTAGAAGCTACTAATGCACCACTAATTGCAAAGGCAAATGTTCCGATAATATCTAATGCGTAAATTAAACTCATTCCTATTCTAAGCTTCCAAAAAAAGGAAGAAATTATATTATTTTAAAAACCTTTTATCAAGTTAATTATTTAAAGATTAAATCTCCTCAAATTTTATACCTAATTTACTTTCAATATCATAAATTTGCTGCATTTCACTATGTAAAACTAAGGCAATAGAATTTCCAGATTTCCCTGCTCTTGCTGTTCTCCCGCTTCTATGTGTGTAATATTCCATTTTTTCAGGTAATTGATAATGAATTATAAAACCTAAATCTTTAACGTCAATTCCACGAGCAGAAACATCGGTGGAAACCATATATTGTAAGTTTTCTTTTTTAAACGCACGCATTACTTTATCACGTTCTCTTTGCTGCATATCACCTTCTAACGCTCCTACAGAAAAGCCTTCTTCTTGTAGTTCTGCTGCTAATTTTTGTGTGCCTAATTTAGTTTTACAGAATATAATACCTCTTTCTTCTCCTTTCTCTTCTAAAATATTGATTAAGATATTTAGCTTATTCGCTAAAGCTGTAATTTTATATTGATGCGTTATATTTGCATTTACTAAAGAGTTTTTATTTACTTCTACTCTAGCAATATCTCCTTCCATATAGGTATTTACAATACGTCTAATTTCTTCAGGAAAAGTCGCAGAGAACAACCATGTTTTTCTATTTCCACTTGTGTAATCTAATATCTTATTAAGTTCTTGCTTAAAACCCATGCTCAACATCTCATCTGCTTCGTCTAAAATAATAGTTTGAATACTTCGTAAATTAACCGATTTACGTTCTATTAAATCAATTAATCTTCCTGGTGTTGCAACAATAACATGTGTTGGTCTTCTTAAATTATTGATTTGTTTGTCAATTTTTTCTCCTCCAAAAACAGCTTCTATAAATATTTTATCATCTACATACTTAGTGAATTTGAATAACTGCTTTTTAATTTGCTGTACTAATTCTCTTGTTGGAGATAATATTAATACTTGAACTAGAGGCTGGCTTGCATCTATTTGATGCAATGCTGGCAAACCAAAAGCTGCTGTTTTACCAGTCCCTGTTTGAGCTAAGCCAATAAAATCCGTTTTATCATTTAATAAAATAGGAATTGCTTGTTCTTGTATTTCGGTAGGTGTTTTTATTCCTAATTCGGCTAAACCTTCAATAAAATCTTTACGAATTCCTAATTGATTAAATGTCATTTTATAATGTGTTTTTATTTTTTAATGTATTAGTTTATTTGATAAAACAATTCTATAAACATTTTTTGCAAAGATATGTTATTAATTTTTGATTGCTGCTTACAGTTTAGCTATTTAAACAACATTTTTTATATTTTTTCCCACTGCCACAAGTACAAGGGTCATTTCTTCCAACTTTTTTTGGTTTTACAATAGTTGAATAGATAAAATCATTAAATTCTTTAGTTTCATCATAATCTTCTCTAGAACTAAAAAATTCAAGTAAATTACTGTATAATTCAAAAATGGAGTTAACTTTTCTTAGTTCATCTAAACCTGAAGAATTAATTTCTTTTTTAATAACAGAATAATCACCATGTATTGCTACATCTACATAATTTTTATCAAATAGTTGTTTTATTAGCGGTAATAATGTTACCGAACGCATTTCTGTTAAATCACTAACTATAAAACCAATTAAAGTACTATCAATAATATTATCATTAATAGATGCGTTTAAATAAACTGTCAATATATTTTCTGTCCATTTTTCAACTTTTTCTTTAGGAAGAACTGCATGGTAATACATTTGAATTACAGCATCATTAATAGCAGATTTTGCAAAAGTATTTAAACCTTCCGTTAGCATAAAATTGGTTAATACGTCTAAATTATCGACACCTAATGTGAATATCACTTCCCATACATGTTCTGTCAACATATCGCTTAGAAACATCTCAATATATTCATCATCTTGTTTTAAAACCTCTAAAACAACTGGTAAACTAGCTTTAGACTTTAATTCTTTTAATAAAAACAAAGCATGTAGAACAAAGAAAAAACCACCTTCTGTATAATCTTCATCGTATTTTTTAATATAATAAAAATATTTTTTAATGCTATCAATTAATACATTTTCTAAATCTTCAATTAGTGTTTCTCTTGGTAAAGCTAGAAGATCATCTAAAAAAAAATTCTCATTAATATCGTAACCTTTTTTATATAAATAATCAATTTCTTTATGATTGAATTTAGTGCTTTCCATTGTATATTTGTACACGTTTTTATAATTATTTTCAACTTTTATTCTTAATTCTTCTTCTTTTTTAAACCGATCTAATGCAGCATTTTTCATGTGAAAAAAAAGTATGCTATTTGCTTGATTATATTTTTCAAGTCCTTCATCTAAATCTTTTAATATTTCTAGTCGAATTTTTGCTTGATCAAAATCATTAATTCCTGCAAAATATTTTATGGTGGTTAATAAAAAAGAAAGCACTTCGTTAATATGAAAAATACTTCGCTTAGGGTACAAATCTTGTAATAACATAGTGTTTCCAAGAATTTCTGTCATTTTTTCATAATCTTCTTTAATATAATGTTCTGTTGCTAAATTTATTTTTCCAAACAAATAGTTGGGATGTTCTTTTACAATCCAATGAGTCATTTCAAAAGCTTTTTGAATGTTATCGCTATTGGCGTAAACTGTAGAAAGGTGGTTTTTTAGTTGAGGATTTTTAGGGTTTTTCTCAATTAGTTCATGCAATTCATTAATAATGGAAACATCTCCTATTATAGCTTTAGCTAAAACAGTGGCTAATTTATTTTTTAAAGAAGGAGTTAGGCAATGCTCTTTATCAAATAGATTATCGTCATCTGTTATTTCATAATTAATAAAATTTATTTCACTGCTCATAATTTATATTTTTTAATTTAAGCAAATATAATTCATTTTTTATCTATTAATTTAGTATTAAATCTTAATTTTGAATTTCATTATCAATAGTTCCATATTAATCGTTTAATCAAATTAATGAAAGTCTGTATTGCCGAAAAACCAAGTGTTGCCCGTGAAATTGCTCAAGTATTAGGAGCGAATACAAAACGTGATGGTTATTTTGAAGGCAATGGCTATGCTGTAACTTATACATTTGGACATCTTTGTACCTTATTTGAGCCACATGATTATAAACCATATTGGAAAAGTTGGGACTTGAATAATTTACCTATGTTACCTGAAAAGTTCCTTACTAAAGTTACTAAAAATGATGGTATTCAAAAGCAATTTAATATTGTAAAAAGATTATTTGATAAAGCCGATGTTATCATAAATTGCGGTGATGCTGGACAAGAAGGAGAACTTATTCAACGTTGGGTAATTAATCAAGCTGGATATACTGGTAATGTTGAACGTTTATGGATTTCTTCGCTTACTACAGAAGCAATTAAGGAAGGTTTTAAAAACCTAAAACCAGCATCGGATTATGATAATTTATATTACGCTGGTTTTTCAAGAGCAATTGGCGATTGGCTTTTAGGCATGAATGCAACAAGACTCTATACCGTAAAACATGGCGGCTATAAACAGGTCTTATCTGTTGGTCGAGTACAAACTCCTACTCTTGCAATGTTAGTAGACAGATATAAAGAGATAATTAATTTTGTTTCCAAACCTTATTGGGAATTACAAACTCTCTATAGAAACACTTTGTTTAATTGCGAAGAAGGTCGTTTTGAAAATAAAGAAGATGGAGAAAAATTATCTGCAAAAGTAAAAGAAAGCGAGTTTGAAATTATTTCCGTTAGCAAGAAAAAAGGGAAAGAATATGCGCCAAAATTATTTGACTTAACTGGTTTACAGGTATATTGCAATACGAAATTTGGATTTACAGCCGATGAAACCTTAAAAATGGTTCAGAAATTATATGAGCAGAAAGTAGTCACTTACCCAAGAGTTGATACTACGTTTTTACCAAACGATGTCTATCCTAAAATCAAAGGCATTTTAACTAATTTAAAGAAGTATTCATATTTAACAGGCTCATTATTAAGTAAAAAGATAAAAAAATCTACAAAAACATTTAATGATAAAAAAGTAACCGATCATCATGCAATAATTCCAACAGGAGTTGAAATGAACTTACAATATAATCAGCAACGTGTATATGATATTATTGTGAAACGATTTATTGCTGTTTTTTACGATGATTGTCAAGTTTCAAATACTGCTGTAATAGGGAAGGCCGCCGATGTTACTTTTAGAACAACAGGTAAAGAGATTTTAGAAAAAGGTTGGAAAGTGGTTTTTGACAATCATAATAAAAAAGAAAATAGAGAAGAGAAAAGAGACTCTATTCAAATAAACAAATCCACAGATAAACAAATTAATGATTTGCCAACTTTTATTAAAGGCGAAAAAGGAACTCATGAACCGTCTTTTTTAGAAAAAGAAACCAAAGCTCCAAAATATTTTACTGAAGCAACTCTTCTGCGAGCTATGGAAACTGCTGGAAAACAAATTGATGATGATGATTTACGTGATGCTATGAAAGAAAATGGCATAGGGCGACCTTCTACTCGTGCCAATATTATTGAGACACTCTTTAGGCGTAAATATGTAGTACGTAAGAAAAAACAACTTCTACCAACGCAAACTGGTATAAAATTAATCGATACAATTCATAATAAATTATTAAAATCAGCCGAATTAACTGGTCGTTGGGAAAAGCAACTTAAAGAAATTGAAAAAGGTAACTTCAACGCTGGGACTTTTATTAAAAATATGAAATCAATGGTTGATCAATTGGTTTACGAAGTACGAAGTGAAAAAATTAGAGCGAATATATCTTCTCAAAATAATGTGATAAATAAACAAGTAACACGAAACGAGAAACAAGACAAAAAGAAAGGAATTACACAACAAACTTGCCCTAAGTGTAAAAAAGGCACGCTTTTAAAAGGAACTTCTGCTTATGGCTGTAGTAATTATAAAACTGGTTGTAATTTTAAATTACCATTTAATTTTATGGATAAAAAAATATCGGAAAATCAATTTATTCGGTTAATACAAAAAGGAGCTACTGTAAACTTAAAAGGATTTAATTCTGAAAACGGAAAAGTTGACGGAATAATTGGTTTTAACTCGGATTTTAACTTAACCCTAAAGAGGAAAGAGGTTGTAAAAGATAATTCAGTACAGATTTGCCCTAAATGTAAAAAAGGACATCTTCTAAAAGGAAAAACTGCTTATGGCTGTAGTGAATATAAAATAGGCTGCGATTTTAGATTTAGCTTTGAAGAAATTAGACAGAAAGCAAAAAACAAAAAATTAACTAAAGAGTTAGTAATTAAAATAATATCGCAAAAAACTTAAATTAATAGTTTAAAGTATGGTGTCTTGGTTACTCATGATGATATGGTTCATTTTTAATAATTGTAAAGGCTCTGTAAATTTGCTCTACTATAAATAATCTAACCATTTGATGTGAAAAAGTCATTTTAGATAAAGAAACTTTTCCTTTTGATTTTTTATAAACATCATCAGAAAAACCATATGGACCGCCAATTACAAAAACAAGTTGCTTAATACCTGAATTCATCTTTTTTTGAAGGTAATTTGAAAATTCAATTGATCTCAATTCTTTTCCCTTCTCATCTAATAAAATCACCTCATCAGCTGGAGCTATTCGTTTTAAAATGAGTTCTCCTTCTTTTATTTTTTGTTGTTTTTCTGAAAGGTTTTTAACTTTTTTAATACCTGGAATTATTTCTAATTCAAACTTAATATAATGCTTTAACCTATTTTGGTACATTAAAATTAGTTGCTGCAACTCTTTATTGTCCGTTTTACCGATGGCTATCAATTTTATTTTCATGGGTTTGATTTGAATATTGTACATTCACAGCAACAGCTCTCTTTTGAGTATCTTATACCAGTTTAACATCAAAACACGCTATAAATTTGTCATCTTTTTCCGTTCT
>CAYOFS010000091.1:0-8618 GCA_964403095.1 uncultured Flavobacteriaceae bacterium
TTGGTTCGTTTTTTTATCAATGAAAAAAATGAACAAATAAGATATTATACTAATTGTTATATTTCTAGGATAAATATAAATTACCCATTATATTTGTAGTAGAACCAAAAAAGTAATTATTATATTTTCACATTTATAAATTAGCACATTAAAATCAGATGAGTTACAAAATAAAATTTCACACTAGATGGTCAGATTTTGACGCAAACAAGCACATGCGTCATACGGCTTATAATGATTATGCCGCAGAATCTCGTTTGCGATTTTTAACCGAAAACGGGTTTAGTATTGCTACTATGGAGCAACACAATGTTGGACCAGTATTGTTTTCAGAAAACACGGTTTTCAAAAGAGAAATAAAATTAGGCGAAGATATTCATATCGAACTTTTCTTAGAAGCATCTTCAAAACAAGGCGAACGCTTTAAATTGATGCACCATATTTACAGAGAAGATGGCGTTTTAGCAGCTACAATTTCTGTTTACCTTGCTTGGATTGATTTATCTAAAAGAAAACTAACAATTCCGCCAAAAGAGATTTTAGAAACCCTGAAACATATTGATAAATCACCAAATTTTGAAGAAATTATTTTAAAGAGTGAAAAATGATTTAGTCTAGTTATCATACAACCAATACACAAATTAACGATTCAATAAATTAACCTTTTAGCCTTTCAACAAATCAATAAAAAAATCATTTAATGAAAAATAGAAAAACAATATATGCTGTTATAACCTTGATTATTGCTGGTTTTTTGTATCAGAATAATGAAAAAAAAAAAGGCGAAGAAACTCAAGTAGATAATGATGGAATTACCGATGTGGTTCTAAATACTAAATTTGATTATTTACCAAGTTCAACAACAGGTCAAATAGTTAATCATGATTATTACACCTTATCTTATAATGAAAAATATGAACAAGCGGAATGGACTGCTTACGAATTAACACCAAACCACATTAAACGGATTAAAAGAACAAGACCTTATTTTATATACGATAAGAAAGTCAAAACCAAATCGGCTAATTATCGAAACTACAAGCAATCTGGTTATGATAGAGGTCATTTAGTTCCAGCTGGAGATATGCGTTTTTCTTTAGATGCTTTTAATGATACATTTTACACCTCTAATATTTCGCCTCAAAATCACGATTTTAATGCTGGTTTATGGAATAGATTAGAACAAAAAACAAGGTATTGGACAAAAAAATACGGTAATATTTATGTAATTACTGGCGGAGTTTTAAAAGATGGCTTAAAATATATTGGTAAAGAAAAGGTTGCTGTTCCAAATCAGTTTTATAAAATAATTTTGGATTATAATAATAGTAAACCAAAAGCTATTGCTTTTTTAATGGAGAATAAAGAGAGTGAAAAAGCTTTATATGAATTTACTACATCTATTGATAGAATTGAAAAACTAACAGGAATTGATTTTTTTCCAGCTTTAGCTGATGATATTGAAGATAAATTAGAGTCAAAAAATGATTATAAAGGCTGGAGTTTTAGGTAGCAATATAAAAATTAGCGTAGAGAATATAGAATAAAAAAATTGGCTCTACTATAAATTGTAGAGGGAAACCTTATTTTAATACCAATTCAACATCATGTTTGTTCATTTCAAAATATAATAGGTAGTTTAGTACATGACAAAAACCTCATAATATCTATACTTCCTTTATTTAAAGCGTTTAAAAAGACATTGGCGATATTTTTATTCAAGGCGGAAGTCCTGGACATGCAATTATTGTGGTAAATATGGCAAAAAGCAATAATGGAGAAACTTTATTTATTTTAGCTCAAAGTTATATGCCAGCTCAAGATATTCATATACTTAAAAATTTGAATAATAGAAAAATTTCACCTTGGTATAAAGCTACAAATCTAAAAATTTTAAACTCGCCAGAATGGCAGTTTACAAAAAAGGATTTAAAACGGTTTGATTAGTTATTTTATACTTAATAGAATAAAACAGCTCCAAAAATAATTTATACAATGAAACATTAAAAAATATTCATTTTAAAAGAAGTAAAATCAAGATACCAATCAAAGTATTATTCCTAAAATTCAACTATTTTTGCATTATCCTTAAATCCGCAAGGGTTTTCGCAGCAGAAATACTCTTGTGAATTTACGGGTTGTCTAAAAAAATAAAAATAAATGAATTTTAAAACGCCAAAAGAATCCTTAACCATTTTAACCGATATGGTTTTACCAGCAGAAACCAATGCGCTAAATAATCTTTTTGGAGGTGAATTATTAGCTAGAATGGATAGAGCATCGAGTATTGCTGCACAGCGTCATTCGCGTAGAATTGTGGTAACTGCAAGTGTAAACCATGTAGTTTTTACAAAAGCAGTTCCAGTAGGCTCAGTAGTTACATTAGAAGCTAAAGTGTCACGTGCTTTTAAAAGTTCTATGGAGATTTTTGTAGATGTTTGGATAGAAGATAGAGAGTCGCAAGAACGAACCAAAGTAAACGAAGGTATTTATACTTTTGTTGCTGTTGATAGAACAGGAACTCCTGTAAAAGTTCCTCAAATAAAACCAGAAACCGATTTAGAAATAGAACGTTTTGATGGTGCTTTACGTAGAAAACAATTAAGTTTATTACTTGCAAAAAAAATTAAACCAAATGATGCCACTGAATTAAAAAAATTATTTTTATAATTCAATCCTTTTCTAAGGTTTAAACATCGACTTTTTTTCTACAAGATTTTATTACCTTTGTTTTATTAAAAAATCACTAATGACTAAACCAAAAAAAGTAACCCCTTTAATGAAGCAATACAACGCTATCAAGATAAAATATCCTGATGCAATGCTATTATTTAGAGTTGGTGATTTTTACGAAACCTTTGGTGAAGACGCTGTAAAAGCCGCTAAGGTTTTAAATATTACTTTAACAAAACGTGGTGCAGGATCAAGTAGCGAAACGGCTTTGGCTGGTTTTCCCCATCACTCTATAAATACCTATTTACCAAAATTGGTAAAAGCAGGTATGCGAGTTGCTATTTGCGATCAGTTAGAAGACCCTAAAAAAACCAAGACTATTGTTAAACGTGGCGTAACAGAATTGGTTACTCCTGGAGTTGCTTTAAACGATGATATTTTACACGCTAAGACAAATAATTTTTTAGCAGCAATTCATTTTTCTAAGAAAAAAGGCTTGGGTATTTCGTTTTTAGATATTTCAACAGGTGAATTTTTAACCTCACAAGGTGATGTTGAATATATTGATAAGCTTTTACAAAACTTTAAACCAAGTGAAATATTAGTACAAAAACAATATAAAAAAGAATTTTCTATACAATTTGGAAATCAATATCCTACTTTTTATTTAGATGATTGGGTTTTTCAGACAGACTACGCTAATGAAAGTTTAGAAAATCATTTTAACATTAAATCTTTAAAAGGTTTTGGTATTGATGATTTACCTTTAGGGATAATTTCGTCAGGTGTTGTTTTGTATTATTTATCCGAAACACAGCACAATAGATTAGCACATATTACTTCGGTTAAAAGAATTACAGCGGACAATTATATTTGGATGGATCGTTTTACCATTCGTAATTTAGAATTGTATTATGCTACTTCCGCAGAAGCGGTTACCTTATTGGATATTATTGATCAAACTATTTCTCCAATGGGCGGACGCTTATTAAAAAGATGGTTGGCACTTCCGTTAAAGAATTTAAAACAGATTCAGCAAAGACATGAAGTAGTTAAATATTTAATTGACACTACTAATTTTTACAAAACTGCAACCTATCAAATAAACCAAATAAGTGATATTGAACGTTTAATTTCTAAGGTTGCTACAGGTAAAATTAATCCACGAGAGGTCGTTTTATTAAAAGATTCGCTTAAAGCTATTTTGCCAATTAAAATAGAATCGGAAAAAAGTAAAAACAAATTTGTAGCTAAAATAGGAGCAGAATTACATCCGTTAACGGAATTTATTGATGAGATAAATCGTGTTTTAAATAACGAATCTCCTGTGCATATTTTAAAAGGAAACGCTATTAAAATTGGTGTTAATCAAGAACTAGACGATTTGCGAGCTATTTCAAATTCAGGTAAAGAATATTTAGACAATATGCTTAAGCGAGAGCAAGAACGTACAGGAATAACATCGCTTAAAATTGCCTCAAATAATGTATTTGGTTACTATATTGAGGTTAGAAATACGCATAAAGATAAGGTGCCAGAAGAGTGGATTAGAAAGCAAACGCTAGTAAATGCCGAAAGATATATAACCGAAGAATTAAAAGAATACGAAGCTAAAATTTTAGGAGCTGAAGAAAAAATAACAGCCTTAGAGCAAGAAATTTATCAGAAATTACTTGTATTTATGCTTAAATATCTTAAAAAAGTACAAATTAACGCACAACTTATAGCGCAATTAGATTGTTTGTGTTCTTTTGCAAAAACAGCTATAGATAATAACTATACTAGACCTGTTTTAGATGAATCAACTGATTTAGAAATAAAAAATGGTCGTCATCCTGTAATTGAAAAACAATTACCTATTGGCGAAGAATATATTGCAAACGATGTAATTCTGAATCGAAATCAACAGCAAATTATCATGATTACGGGTCCAAATATGAGTGGTAAATCGGCTATTTTACGTCAGACTGCTTTGATTGTATTATTGGCTCAAATGGGTTCTTATGTTCCTGCACAACATGCAAAAATTGGCGTGGTAGATAAAATTTTCACTAGAGTAGGCGCAAGTGATAATATTTCTATGGGCGAATCTACTTTTATGGTAGAAATGAACGAAACGGCAAGTATCCTTAATAATTTATCCGATAGAGGTTTAATTTTATTAGACGAAATAGGTAGAGGAACAAGCACTTATGACGGAATTTCAATCGCTTGGGCAATTGCCGAATATTTACATGAACATCCAACCAAAGCAAAAACTTTGTTTGCAACACATTATCATGAACTAAACGATATGACCGAAAGTTTTGAACGCATAAAAAACTTTAATGTTTCGGTAAAAGAACTAAAAGATAATGTGATTTTCTTGCGCAAGCTGGTCTCTGGCGGAAGTGAACATAGTTTTGGTATTCATGTAGCAAAACTTGCTGGAATGCCAAATTTAGTTATCCATAAAGCCAATAAAATATTAAAACGATTAGAAAAAAGTCATTCATCTGATGATATAAAAAACAAACTTAAAAAAGCAACCGAAGAAGATATACAACTCAGTTTTTTTAAACTAGACGATCCGCTTTTAGATAGTATTAAAGAAGAGCTTTTATCAATTAATATTGATACGTTAACACCAATTGAAGCTTTAATGAAGTTAAATGAGATTAAACGCATGTTGGTTAGGAAGTAAGCTTGTTATTTTCAACTATTTTTTTAAATAAAATAACTAAAATTCCAGCTCTAAATAGCATCCAAATAGTAAAGGCAATCCAAATAGCATACAATTTTAAATTAAAATAATCTGCAATTAAAAGTGTAGGAACAAAGCCTATAAATGTGGCTATAATCAGCGTGTTTCTTAATGTAGTAGCTTTTGCTAAACCTTTAAAAACACCATCATACACAAAGGCAACTGCATTAATAGGCTGCATGATAATTATTATCCAAAAAACAGTAAAAAAGTGTGTTAAAACGCTTGTATTATCTGTAAATAAATAACCAATAGGTTTGTAAAAAACAAAAGCTAAAAGTCCGAGTATAAGTGCTATATAAATAGTGTACTTTACAAGATCTTTACTTAATAAGTGCATTTTTTTATAGTTATTCTCACCCAACAGTTTACCAGAAACTATATTTCCAACACTAGCATAACCATCCATAAAAAAAGCAAAAAACAACCATATTTGAAAAGCAATAGTATGCGCTGCAATATAACTATCGCCATAATTTGTGGCGTAAGCATTTGACAAATACAAAGCAAAATTAAGTGCTAGAGCTCTAACAAACAAGTTTAGGCTTAAGTTAATTAAACGCTTTATTTCTTTATTGATAGGTAGTGTAAATTTTAAGCTAAAAGGTGTTTTTTTAAGTAGTAGTATTAAAGCCATAATAGACATAATAACTTGTGCAATAACACTAGCAATTGCAGCGCCTTCTACGTGCATAGGTTCTATGAAGTTAGCAATACCAAAGACCAATACAAAATCTAAAACAACATTAATAAGTGCTCCAACAATACTTATCACCATAGGGTAAAAAGTGTTTTGCAAACCTCTAAAAACTCCAAAAACTGAAAAGGTAAACAAAGTAAAAGGTAAGCCAATAGCTCTTATTTTATAATAGGAAACGGCAAAATTCAGTATTAAACCATCGGCATTATACCATGAAAAAATAGTATTTATAAAATAAACGGTAAGTATATAGATAGCAATACTTAATACTACATTGACACTAATAATTTGTGCTGGTAGAGCGGCTATTTCGTCTAGTTTTTTCTCGCCTAAATATTGTGCTACAATGGCAGATATTGCCGATCGTGTTTGTGCCAATATCCAAAATAAAGCCGAAATAAATGAACCAGCAATTCCAACAGCAGCTAAAGCTTCAACGGAATTAAATTCGATATTACCAACAATTGCAGTATCGGTTATGGAGAGTAAAGGCTCTGCAATACCTGCAATAATTGCTGGTACTGCCAATTTATTAATCTCTTTAAAACTAATTTTTGATTGCATAATTGATGTGTAAAAGTACTAAAACTACATGATTATACTAGCTCTTGTAATAGGAATAACCATGAATAATATGGGTTAAACTGGTGTAAAATTATTAATTAAACAACCCTACTAATAGTCAAACCATCACGAATAGGAAGCAATACTGTTTCTACACGAACATCTTCTTTAAGTAACTTATTATACTTAATTATCTCTAAAGTACTTATGTCTTTTTTGTCAACTATTTCAATTACTTTTCCACTCCATAAAACATTATCGGATATTATTATTCCGCCTGTATTCATTTTGTTAATTATGGCATGGAAATAATTAGAATAATTGGGTTTATCAGCGTCAATAAAAACTAAGTCAAATCTATCATTGATAGTAGGTATTATATCCAAAGCATTACCTAAGTATTGTTTTATTTGAGTTTTATAAGCCGATTTGTCAAAATATTTTTTTTGAATGTCCGCTAACTCTTCATTTTTATCAATAGTGTGTAAAATACCTTTTTTTTGTAATCCTTCAGCTAGGCAAAGTGCAGAATAACCAGTGTATGTACCAATTTCTAAAATTGTTTTAGGGTTGGTCATTTTAGAAAGTAAGCTCAATAATCTCCCTTGATAATTACCACTTAACATTCTAGGTACTAATATCTTTTGCCAAGTTTCTTTATTTAATTCTTTAAGTAATTTAGGTTCGTTTTCACTATGCTCAACAGCATAACGATCTATGTTTTCTGGTAAAAAATGCATGAAAAGGTTTTAAGATGTATGATTTTTAATAATTTCTTTATCCAAGGTGGTTTTTAAAATTTCTTTGTCCTTAGCAGGTAAATCGTGTTTATGCGATTGACCTGTGTAGGTTTTTAAAATTTTTGTAATGAATTTGTTTTGTTTTGAATAACACCTACATTTATCACATAAAACATTATGTAAACTCAACTTGAATTTATCAAAAGTATTAGATTCTTTGTATTGGCTTTTATCACAAATTGAAACAGCTTCGTTACATTTTAATATCATTTTATTTGTTTTTTAAGTTTAGGTAAGGCATTTATTCATTAAACCAATTACCTTCTAGACATGCTCTTAATTGTACTCTTGCTCTGTGGATAATTACCCATAAATTAGACGGACTTATATTAAGTTCATTACAAACCTCTTCCGTTTCAAAATTTTGTACCGTTTTTAATAAAAAAACAGCACGATGTTTTTCGGGTAAATTATCAATGCACATATCTAATGCATTTTTTAATTCTTCATTTTTAATTTGCTTATCTACATTACTCCAAGATGATGGAGCACGTTCTTCTATCCATTTTCCTTTATTTTCACCATCTTTATAAAAATTAACATGTACTTCAGCCTTTCCTTTAAGGGAATTAATTTTACGATAATAATCAACTATTTTTCGTTTAAGAATAGCTATTAACCAAGTTCTTTCGGTTGCTTTTCCTTTAAAATTCCCCATAGATTTTAGAGCAGCTAAAAAGGTTTCTTGTACCAAATCTTTAGCAACATCTTGGTTGTTTACTCGAGTAAAAGTATAATTATACATATAATCAGCATATAAATCAATCCATTTATCAGGATTTAATATGTTTAACGTGTTAGTCATTGAGTTCAAAAGTACTATTATTATTGGTTATGCTTTGAATTTAGTGGTGTTATTAATATGGCGACATTAGACCGTTAGACAATAGACACAAGACTGGCTGATAATAAAAGAATTAGCTAAAAGTAAAATAACTTTAATTGTCCGCCTGTTTAATAATAGATAGGCTTACTACTTTTATAGAAATTTTAATATTATAGTCCATTTAGGTAAATTTAAAAAATGAGAAATACTGAATCTAAACCGCCCATGAAAAAGTATGATTATTTTTAAAATGGGACGTATTTTATCACGATTGTGACCAAAAAAAAGACCATCATTTTTATGATGGTCTTT
>CAYOFS010000092.1:0-8526 GCA_964403095.1 uncultured Flavobacteriaceae bacterium
TAATTGGTATTTAGCTCATCTTTCACCTTCTCAAAAGAAGAGTTTATATTTTTATTTATCCATTTCAATATTGACATTTCAGTTTTCTTTCTTAGGAAAATGTTTTTTTATTAACACTTTCCATCATCAAAAACTTGTATGGTAACATCTTTCTCTATTAAATCAGTAAATTTACCTCTAAATCGAGTTGCTTTTACTAAATGATTATCTATCCAATGATAGTTTCCACCTCTTGGTTTTCCCATCAATAAACTATGGTAATTGAAGCCATGCTTTTCTAACCAAATCTCTGTATATTCTCTATGTTCTTCTATTCTAGAAGTAAAAAAACAAATTTTATGTCCTTCATTATACCATTTATTTAATGTTATCAAAGCATCAGGGTATACTGCTGCTGTGAGCATTCTTTCTGGTTCTTCATTAGGAATATCATCGCATATTGTTCCATCAATATCAATTAAATAATTTTTAACTCCATTGGTTAATTGTGGACTTATTAAATTACCATCTTTATCTTTTAATTTTTCTAATTCGTTTGCCATATCAATTTGTAGTATTTTATTCTTCGTCTTTCCAGTTTAGCCTGTCCATTTGATTATATTGCCAAGGCGCTCCGTTATTTTCAATGTTAGTCATCATCATATTTAATTCTTGTGGTGCAGCTGATTGCTCCATCACTAAAAACTGACGTAAATCCATTATTATAGATAAAGGATCAATATTAATAGGGCATTCTTCAACACAAGCATTACATGTAGTACAAGCCCAAAGTTCTTCGGGAGTAATATAATCGTTTAATAACTGCTTATTATCATCTTTAAATTCCTTATTCTCATCTATATTCTTTCCTACTTCTTCTAATCTGTCACGAGTTTTCATCATGATATTTCTAGGAGATAATTTTTTACCTGTTAAGTTTGCTGGACATACCGAAGTACATCGTCCACATTCGGTACAAGTATAAGCATTCATTAGCTGAACCCAATTCAAATCGGTTACATCACTTGCTCCAAATTTTTCAGGTTCTTCTTCTGTTTCTTCTGGTATTGCATAAGGATCCGCATCTGGATCCATCATTAATTTAACTTCTTGAGTTACCGTTTTATTATTTTTAAATTTTCCTTTTAAATCAAGATTAGTATAAAATGTATTTGGAAATGCTAATAAAATATGTAAATGTTTAGAATAGTATAGATAATTTAGAAAAATAAATATTCCTATAATATGAATCCACCAAGCTGAACGTTCCATAATAATTAGGGTACTTTCGGAAAATCCTGATAATAAAGGAGCGATAAACTGACTTATTGGAAATGCTCCTGCTTGTACATAATGTGGTGTTCCTAATGATTGTAAATTCAAATCGGCTGCATTCATGAATAAGAATAAACTCATCAATACCATCTCAAAATACAAGATATATAAGGCATCATTTTTAGGAAAACCTTTCATTTCGGCATTCCAAAATCTTGGAATTCTAATAATCATTCTTCTAACCCAAAAAATTATAACAGATACTAATACTAAAAAGGCTAAAATTTCAAATGAGCCTATTAAAAAATCGTATAATTTACCAAGTGGTGCAAAAACACGATGTGTACCTAAAAGTCCGTCAATTATAATTTCTAATACTTCAACATTTATTATTACAAAACCTACATAAACGATGATGTGAAGTAAACCAGAAACAGGTCTTCTAACCATTTTAGATTGACCTAAAGCAATCTTTGCCATATTTTTCCAACGCTCTGATTTATTGTCAGATCGATTTACATCTTTTCCTAATTTGATGTTTCTAATGATTTTTTTTATATTTCTACCAAAAAAACCTATTCCTAAAATTAGAATTATAGCAAATAATATATTTGGGAGATATTGCATTATTTATTATTACTTGGTCTATTATATGGATTTGCCTTTTTTCCAAATAAAGAAAAATGAACAAAACGTTTTGGGTGTAGTTTCATTTCTCTAAGCAGTTCTTCCATCTCTTTAGATGCATTTTCAAGATTATTATATAAACCTTCGTCTTTCATAAGTTTACCAATAGACCCTTTACCATTATTCATTTCGGCTAATAATGTATCAAATTTACTTAGCGCATCATTAAGCTTTGTCATTGTTTTAGTTATATTACCTGATAAATCTGCTTTTTCAAAATCGTTCGCCATAGTTTTAAAACTTGTAGCTGCGCCATTTGCATTGGATAATAATAAATTTATCTTTGGTTGACTTTCTGCTAACATAGTCTCAAGAGAAACAGAAGCGCCTTTAAAATGCTTTAAGGTAATATTGATGTTTGCTATAGCAGATTTAATATTTTGCTGAGTTTTATCATCTAATATTTTATTAAAATTAGCTAATAGCTGATTAGATTCATTTAGAGTGGCACTTAATTTATTTTCGATTGGAGAAAGTCTATCGGCTAAAGAATTTAACATTCCTGCATTTACAGTTCCTTTTAAATAATCTCCTGAAACAGCCTCTTCTCCATCATAACTTGGAATAATTGATAGCTCTGCACCTCCCATTAATCCAGGTGTTATTTTTGTTATACTGTTTTTTGAAAATGAAAAGTCATTATTCATGTTAAATGCGACAATTAAATTCCCTTTTTTATTAGGATTAAATTTTATAGCTGATACATTTCCTACTTGAAAACCATTTATAGTAACAATACTAGCTGTTGTCAAGCCTTGTATATTATTAAATTCTGAATAGTACACTTTGTCGGTTGTGAATATATTTTGTTTTTTAAGGTAATTATAACCCCAAAAAACCAACACTAATGCTACAATAGCAATGACTCCTGATTTTATTTCTTTAGATATTTTCAATGTCTTAATTTTTAAATTTTACAATAACAAATGTATTGCTTTTTTTATACTATTATTAAAATACAATAGAAACTTATCAATAAGGCTAATACCCAAAAATTTCTTTTAGTTTTCTTTCAATGGTGTAGCTTGATTTTTTATTTAAAATAATTCCGCCATTTTTGTATACTAAAACAGTATGAGGAATTGCATTTACTCCAAACATTCCTGCTACTCTTCTGTTATCATCAATTACTTGATGCCAAGGTAAACCATCATTAGTTACGGCATTTCTCCACTTATTCATGTCTGAATATTTATCTTCGGAAACTCCTATTACATCAAATCCTTTAGCGTGATATTTTTTATATAATCTTTTAATATGAGGGCTTTCTGCTCTACAAGGCGCACACCAACTTGCCCAAAAATCAATTAATACTACTTTATTATTTTTAAGGATTGATTTTAAAGAAATATCATTTCCTTTAATAGATTCTGCATAAAAATTTGGGGCTTTTTTTCTATATTTCACTACACTTGGCGAAGTTGTTTTTTTGATTACCTCAACAACAGGTGTTTCATTAGTAACTTCTGGATCTAAGCTCACTTCGGCAATCGAAACTGCTTTAGCAGTTAGCTTTTCATTTTTAGTAATGTATTCCAATACGTTTTTTCCTATTTTAGTATTTTGTATTTTAGGAGATAAAACACTATATGCTTTTCTGTTTTGTTCGGTTCTCCACTTTGTTACTCCTAACATTTTTTTTAGAATAATTACTGATAAAATTGAATTTGGATTATTCTTTATATATTTTGTTTTAAACAAAAATTTATTTTTAGCTTTTTCTAAGTTATCTGTATAAATTGTGTATTCTTTCTGTAATTCTGAACCTTTAATTTTCGCATTACCGATTGCCTTAATATCAACATTAATAAATGTTTCAAAATTATTTGCTATAAAAGGTATTTTATTGTCATTATTTTCAAATCCAATAAAAAGAAGTTTTTCTTCATTTAACTCTTTAGTAAAAGTGAAAATACCATTATCTACTTTATTAGTTTTAATGGTTTTATATGTTTTATTTAATAACTGCTCTTGTAAAAATATTATAGTATTATTTGGTAAATTTATTTCACCTATTACCGATAACCCTTGATGATATTTTGGAGTTGTTATTTTATTTACAAGTTCTTTTTTTTTATTCTTGCATGACGTAAGAACGAAAAAAAAACTCAGTACTATAATTATATTTTTCATGTGTGTATTTTTAAGTAATCACCCGTACTTTTAAAAGGGATGAAGTTGTTCTTTTTAATTACAAATAATTTTTGCGCAAATTTAATGATTTTTTAATTGTTATTTTTTAGTTAAAACAAATAATATTAACAAATTTTAAAATATTTACTGTAAATTGCGCAAAAATTATTTTATAGATTATAGCACATGAAAGTATTAAATATTTTACTCGCTTTAGCGACCATCACAACACTATTCTCTTGTGGAGAAGAAGACCCAATTCAACCTTTTGATCATGCTGCTCAAGCAATAAAAGATGAAGTTAAACTTCAAGCGTTTTTAGAGACACACTATTACACGCCTCCAACTTCTACAGAACAATTTGGTATTGTTGATACTTTAACTAATGGAGGTCAACCATCATTACTAAGTCAAGTTATTACAAAAGAAGTTACTTATAGCAATGTTGATTTTAAATTATATTATTTAAAAGCTATGCCTGAAGGAGTAAACGAAAACCCTACAAAAGTTGACTCTGCTTTAGTTAATTATAAAGGATTGTTATTAACAAAAGTAAATAATGATTTTGACCAAAGAACAATTTTTGAAACAAACAATAATTTTAGTTTTTGGGCTAATTTAAGTGGTGGCGTAATTCCTGGTTGGACACATGCTTTACCAAATTTCAAATCTGGAACAAACACTTCTATGCTTAATATGCCTTTAACTTTTGAGAATACAGGTAAAGGCATCATTTTCTTGCCTTCTGGCTTAGCATATAGAAATATTGGCTCTGCTTCCATTCCTGGAAATGCACCAATTATGTTTCATGTTGAAATGGCTATGATTAGTAGAAATGACCAAGATAGAGATGGTTTATTATCTATTTTTGAGAATCTGGATAATGATGACGATTTTACTAATGATGATACTGATAATGATGACTTAGCAAATTATGTTGATTTTGATGATGATAATGACGGAGTTCATACTAAATATGAAAATGCGGACATTAATAATGATGGAAATCCAAATGATGCACAAGATACTGATGGTGATAACACTCCTAATTATTTAGATGATGATGATGATGGTGATGGAATATTAACAAAAGACGAAAACGTAGATCCAAATAATGATGGAAATCCTTCAGATGCAAAAGATACTGATGGTGATGATATTCCTGATTATTTAGATGCTAACTAACACTTAAATTTTGATACTAAAAAAAAGGCTGCTAAATTAATTTAGCAGCCTTTTTTTATAAAACATTTTAAACTTCTAAATCATCGATAATATCTTTTAATTTATTTTTTAAGTCTTCACCTGTATCAAAAATAATTTGTTCATTTGTTGGAAAAGGAACTTCTTTTTTATTAAGTAATTCTAACTGAACACCATCTAAAGCTCTTTTATCACCATCTAATTCTCCAAAATCATGTAAGAATACAAACTCACTTTCTAATGGAAATTTTTCTAAAACAGTATTATTCATATTCAACAAAACTACTTCAGCTCTTACAAGGCATGCTTTTTCTTGTTTAACTTCAAAAAAATCAGCTTTTACTTTGATGTACTTATCCACTTTAATTCCGTTTCCTAAGCTATCTTTTACAATATGACCATCAGAATTTAATAAGTACTCTTTACCATCTTTTATTTCCTTCTCAAGTACTAATTGCTTTTCTATTATTCTTTCAGGGCTTACATCTATTCTATTAAAAAGTAAGGCTAACTGATAATTATAATCAATTTTATCGTCTTTTCTAGCGTGAAATACTGTCCAAAATTTATCTAAACCATAGGTGTCAAAATTTAACAAATCATCTTCTAACCTTATAGGTATTACTTGATTTGTATTATTCTTTAAATTAACGATAACAAAATTTGTCCCTTTAAATCGTGACTCTTCAATTAAGTTGGAAACATCTTTAAAGTTAGGGTTGATATTATTTAAATATTCTAAACTTTCAAATGATTTTCTTGCGCTTTCTTTAGTGTTTTTTTTAAGTAACTTTAGAGCGTTAGCATATAAATAATCCGACAAAGTAGCCTTTGCATTACTAATTTCATCTAAATAATTGGGGAAATCAAATTTAGCTTCTCTATTCTCTTTATTAATATAAAGTGGTAAAATTGGCTTTAATGACTCTTGTCTTTCATTCATAACAATATATGTTTCGTAAATCTGCTTTATTATAGCAGGATTAGTTTCTTTTTTAAATCCTTCTAAACTTTGCAAATCTCTCGCTACGGCTTTATCATAAGCTTCTTCTAAAAGTAAAATGTATTTTTGTTTCTTCTTACTTTCTTTGTTTTTTTGAAGCTTTTTAATAGAAATTTCTATTGCCCTATCATAATTACCTTTAGAAATGGTGTTTTGAACTTTTTTTGCACTATTACATCCACTAAGAAATAATATTCCTACAATAATTAGAGTAATTTTTTTCATAATATTAATATTTAGAGGTTAATAAAAATCCATCAAAAATTTGATGGATTCTTATAATTCAATTGTTATGCCAAAAATGATTTTATAATTTTTGCTGTGCTAAAAACTGCTCTACTTTTAGCTTAAATGTTTGTAGTGCAAACTCATTAAACTTACTATTTACAGGGAAATTTTGTTTTTTATTTTTTAAGGCTTTATGATATTTTTCATCTATTGCTTTTGGTTCACCTGTATAGGTTCCAAAAACATTTTCTAACTTAGCTTCAGCTTGAATTGGAGTGGCATTTGAAGATGCGCCAGTTTTTAAATTTTTCATAATTACTTTACCATCTAAAATAGAAGCTTTTGAATGCTTAAATAAGTTAACAACAGCGCTTACACGTTCCATTTTTGGTTTTCTAATATCATTACCATCTTTATCTTTCATTACATTACCTTTAGGGTCTTTTTGATAAATCCAACCAGTTTGTATTTCTTTTTCTTGTTTTACAGACTGTGTTTCTTCTTTGAAAGGAACTTCGGTAAATTTATCTAAGTATATATTTGCTTCATGGTCATAAACAACAGAATAATCTTTTTTATCATGTAAGACAATCCATTTGTTTTTAAAATCACCTGAACGAATTTTAGCAAAACTATTTAACATACTTAATGATGCTGAATCTTTTAATTGATTTGCTACATTATTATGGAGTTTTACAAATATAAAATCACTACCTCTTTTTTTAGCACTTGTAATTAATGATGCTAAATCACTTCTATAATTTGGGTCAATATATTGTATTTCTTCTAAAATTTCAAATGCCTTACGTGAATTTTCTTTAGAATTATGCATCAAAGGTGTTACTTTATTATACAATTCATTTGCATAATTATTTTTTGCTTTCGCTATATCTTTTGAGTAGTCTTTAGTCTTAAAACTAACCTCTTTCCCTTCAAAATAAAGAGGCTCTAACAAAATAATTTCATCTTGCCTAACATCTAAATTCATATATGCTTTATAAATTGCTTCTAAATTTTGAGGTTTTTGTTTTTTTAACTGTTTAATTTTAGTCAAATCTCTCGCTGCTGCTTTTTCAAAAGCGTCTTTAAGCAATGGAACTTGCTTCTCATTTTTTCTTTTATCCTTATTCAATTTTTCAACAGCATAGTTAAAAGCTGTATCGTAATCTCCTTTATCAATGGCGTTTTGTGTTTTTTTTGTTCCACTACACGAAGTTAATATAAATAAAGTAGCAAATAATAGGGGTATAATTCTTTTCATCGTTAGTTATTTTAATTTTTACAAAGATACTAATAAATAGACAAGAAACTAAATACAAATAATAAAACCTCAAAAACATATTGTTTATGAGGTTTTATTTAGTGGAGATGGAGGGAATCGAACCCTCGTCCAAACAAGCAATTAAAATACTTTCTACATGCTTAGTTTTTAATTGTTTTTTCGACAAAAAGCTGATTAAAAACAACCTACTTTAAGCTTATTCTCTTTAATTTCGAAACAAAGCCAAGACTTCTTTATTTCTAGGTTTACTTTTACGATGCCTCAATTCAAAACGCCGTTAACCAAGGCTTTTATAGAGACATTTAGCTTTCACACCTTGTGTGACGAGGCTTGATCTTACTATAAATTCAGATTAAGCAGCTAAAGCGAAATTATTTTCACCGTTTAAATGTTGAAATTGAGATTTACGAGTGCAACTTCATTACTCGACATGCTTATAATTCAACTGATCTTGCAGTCAAAACCAGTCATCCCCAAAGAACTTTTGCAAATGTACTTTAGAAAAAAACAAAAATAGATTAAAAATTTAATTATTTTTAATAAATTCTTTGCTCTTCTTTACATTTACCATTAAATTTACGCAATATTCATTCCAAAATATAAATATGTAGTATTTATATACTTAAATTTAAAAATAATTATAATGTGAATGAATATAACCTAACCCTAACTAAAAAATGCACACATGAAACATTCATGACAATAAAATTTGATACCTGAAAAAAGACCAATATGA
>CAYOFS010000093.1:0-8485 GCA_964403095.1 uncultured Flavobacteriaceae bacterium
TATTTTAACTTTAGGAGGAAGACCCGCACATAATTTTTCAAATTACATAAAAGAATCTACTATTAAAGAATTTTTAGCAGATTTTAATGGAAATATCGCCATGAATGAAATATTAAATTCATTCAAATTATTACTTGTAAAACAACGTGAAATATTAGACCAAGCTTCACAAGTTGATGATGAAGGCACAAGCGCTTTAATGAGCGATTATATTAGAGAGCAAGAAAAGCTAGTTTGGATGTATTCTTCATTTTTAAACAAATAAAAAACTATCAACACGGACATAAATTAGTCCATTTTTTATTAGCGGAAACAAAATAATTTTGTTTCCGCTATTTTTTTCACCTAGACATTAAATCAAACAAAAATTATATAATTATTCATAATTCATAATCCATAATTCATAATTCGTAATTATCTTTGCAATAATGAGTAAACTTAGAAAAATACTAAAACCACTATCCATATTATATGGCGAGGTTGTAAAAGTTCGCAATACTATGTACGACAAAGGTATACTAGAATCTATAAAATTTGACATTCCAACCATTGTTGTAGGTAATTTAAGTGTTGGTGGAACAGGAAAATCACCAATGATTGAATATTTAATCAAATTATTAAAAAATGATTATCGTATTGCTGTTTTAAGTAGAGGCTACAAACGTACAAGTAAAGGATTTCACTTAGCAACCAAAGAAACCAAAGTGGAAGAAATTGGCGATGAACCTATGCAATTTTTCAAGAAATTTAAGAATATTATTGTTGCTGTTGATGCAGATAGGGTTAACGGAATTAAACAATTAAAATCTTTAGAAAACCCACCGGAAATTGTTTTATTAGACGATGCATTTCAGCATAGAAAAGTACAAGGAGGTTTTAATATCCTTCTTACACCACATTATAATTTATATGTTGATGATAGCATGTTACCAAGTGGTGACTTAAGAGAAAACATTGAAGGAGCTAAACGAGCTCAAGTTATTATGGTTACAAAATGTCCCGATAACCTAGATGAAATAGAGCAATTTGAAATCACCAAAAAACTAAACATTAATTTAACTCAAACTGCTTACTTTACTAAAATTGGGTATGATGAGTTTATTTATGGAAATGATCAAAAAATAAAACTAAGTAATTTAGTTGATTATAAAATTATCCTTGTTACAGGAATTGCAAAAACAAGCCCTTTAACCGATTTTTTAGCTAAGCAGAATATAAAATTTAAGCACTTAAAATTTAAAGACCATCATAATTTTACTGATAAAAATTTAGCTAAGATACAACAAACATTTTCACAATTAAAAGCAGAAAAAAGGTTAATTTTGACAACAGAAAAAGATTATGTGCGTACATTTGAAAAATCAGATAAAAACGTATTTTATTTACCAATAAAAACACAATTTATTGAGTCAAATTCAATAGATGAAAAAAGTTTTAACACTAAAATTAAACACTATGTGGAACAAAGTACAAGAAACAGTTAAATTTTTACAAGACAACGGGTTTTCAACACCTGATTACGGAATTATCTTAGGTTCTGGCTTAGGTAAATTAGTAGATATTATCAATATTGAGCAAAGTTTATCGTACGAAGAAATTCCTAATTTTCCTGTCTCAACAGTTGCTGGACATCATGGAAAGTTGATTTTTGGTACTATTGGTAATAAAAAAGTAATTTGCCTACAAGGTCGTTTTCATTATTACGAAGGTTGGACTATGCAACAAACGGTTTTTCCTGTACGTGTAATGAAATATTTAGGAGCGCAAAACTTAATTGTATCTAATGCTTCTGGTGGTGTTAAAGCGGATTTTAAAGTTGGAGATCTTATGATTATTAATGACCACATTAATATGATGCCTGAACATCCTCTACATGGTAAAAATGATGAGCGTTTTGGCCCTAGATTTGTTGATATGCACGATTCTTACCACAAACCAATGATTGCTAAAATGCATAACATTGCAAAAGAAGAAAACATTAAAATACATGAAGGTGTTTATATGGCGCTTCAAGGACCAACTTTTGAAACTCCAGCGGAATACGGAATGGTTAGAGCATTAGGAGCTGATTGCGTTGGAATGTCAACTGTGCCAGAAGTTATTGTTGCAAAACACATGAATATGACTTGTTTTGGTGTTTCAGTAATAACCGATTTAGGTATTGAAGGTCTTGTTGAATCTGTTTCGCATGAAGAAGTTCAAATTGCAGCAAAATCTGCCGAAAAGACATTAAGCAAATTAATGGAACGTTTTATTACGGAATATTAGGCTAAAAAAGATATTAATCTGACGAGGCTTTTAAATGATAGACAGTAAGACACTAATTTAAAATAAAATCACATTATTTATCTAATACTATGATTTTATTTTAAATTAGTGTATTGTTTTCTTTGCTTTTACTTCTTCGTTTTAATTCATCATTAATTTCATGGGAATGTTTCCATCTCTTATGTGTCCAAAAATAGTATTCGGGTTTTTCTCTTATCTGGCTTTCTATTTTTTCTAAAAACAAATCCGTAATTTGATAATCATCAAATTCATTTGGATTTTCGGCTAATAATTCAAAACTGGTTTCATAATAACCTCTTTTTATTTTTTTTGTTTTCATTAAAACTACTGCTAAATCAAATCGCTTTGCTAAAAACTCGGCTCCAGTATGAATTGGCGCTTTAACACCCATAAATTCGGTAAAATATTTTGCCTTATGTAATTGAGGTGATTGATCACTCAACAAACCATAAATTGACATTATATTATTATTTTTATTATCTTCCATTACAGAAACAAACTTTGTAGTTTGCACGAAATTTGCTCCTAAATGCTCTCTGGATTTCAGCATTTGCTTCTCAAAGTATTTATTATTTATTTTAGTATATGCTGCAAATGTTTTATAATTAACATAATTATTCAAAGTAATAATCCATTCCCAATTATTATAATGAGCACCCATAATTACAATACTTCTTCCTTTTTTTTCAAGATTATCAAAAATTTCTAAATTTTGATATGTATATCTTTTAAGAATTTCTTTTTTAGAAATACTAAACGATTTTATCATTTCAATAAAAATATCAATAAAATGATGAAAGAATTTTTTTTGAATTTTAAGTAACTCTTTCTCTTTCTTATCTGGAAAAGCCAATTTTAAATTACCATAAACTACTTTTTTACGATAACCAAAAACGTGATATATCAGTACAAAAACAGCATCAGACAGAATATACAAAACCCTTAAAGGCAAAATAGATAGCAACCAAATTATTGGATACACTAAAATAAAAACGATAAATTGCATTAAGTATAATTTTATTTTGAGCAAATATCGGATTTAATTTTATCTTTGACCCAAAATAAAAAACAAAATATGGGTAATTTAGATATTGTTACACTTGTAATTATTGCAATAAATATTATTGTATCGTATAAAGGATTTAGTGATACTACTTTTTTTAATAAAAATAAATTTCAGGTATCGGCAATTCAACAAGGCGAAAAACATCGAATGTTAACTTCTGGCTTTCTACATGCAGATCAAGGACACTTATTATTTAACATGCTAACTCTATATTTTTTTGCTGATGCTGTTATTAATAGAGTTGGACAAATTAATTTTGTTATTATCTACCTAGGAAGTCTAATTGCTGGAAGTTTAATTGCTATGTTATTTCATAAAAAAGAACCTTTTTATAGTGCTGTTGGTGCTTCTGGTGCTGTTATGGGAATTTTATATGCTGCCATACTTCTAAATCCTGGGTTAAAATTATACTTGTATTTTGCCATACCAATTCCTGGATATCTTTTTGCTATTGGTTATTTACTATATTCTGTTTATGGTATGAAAAAACAACTAGGCAATATTGGTCATTCGGCACATTTAGGAGGCGCAATTGGTGGTTATATATTGGCTTTACTTTTACATCCTTCAACAATAACCGCAAACCAAAATTTAGTTATAGGTCTTGCAATACCTATAATTTTAATTTTTGTTTTTAGAGATAAACTTAGCAAGCTCTAACAGTCTTATTTAATTACAAAACGCCTTACACTACTGTTTTTTCCTTTTATTTTTAATAAATAAACACCTTTTTTAAGATTTGAGACAGGAATTGTATTATTTACAGAAAAAACATCCTTAACTAATTTATTCCCTAATAAATCATAAATCACATATTTTGTTGATTGATTATCTCCTTCATTAAATCTAATCTTAATATAATCTACGGTTGGCACAGGAAATACATTAAATGCTGTTATTAAATTATCTTTAATACCGATTCTATTTCATTTGTTTTATAATTAGTAATTACTTCTTTGACCTGCCAATCTTCTGTTAAATTAAGCAATAAATCAAAATATTGCGGATTTTTTTTTGTCATCTTTTTTTCGCTAATTTAAAAAATTCCATTAAATTCGCAGTAGAACCTGATTTTTTAATTACCTTATCACCAAAGAAAAATGGCCTTTTAATTGTCTTCTCATTCCGCTAAATTTTTCGGTATATTTTATTTTATACCAATAATCATTTTGGTGCATTAGTACTCCGCTATAAAATCCATCCCAACCTTCTCCAAATGGTTGTAATTGTGCTAAAGTTTTTCCATAACGATCAAATATGTAAATACTCACATCTGTATGTAAATTCCTATCAAACCCAACAGGTTTCCATACATCATACTGTCCATCATTATTTGGTGTAAAGAATTTTGGCACTTTTACACTTGTTATTTGACCTGCTACAATACCACAACCGTTTTTATCTCTAACATATAAAGTGTGCAATCCACTAGGCACATTATAAAAATGATTATCATCTTGATATGGTCCATTTTCATCATCTATGGCGTATTCATAATCTCCTATTCCTGAAACAAAAACAGTTACTCCTCCAATATTTTCTGGATCTATTATTTCAATACGCTCAATAGTAGCTATACTCGATGGTATAACGGTGATTGTTCTACTACGTTCACATCCTGTATTCGTTCTTGCTACTGTAACAGTATATTCTCCAACTTCATTAATTAAAATTGATGGTGATGTTTCTCCTGTACTCCATAAAAAATTATAATTATTAGCAGAATCTCCTACAAGACCAGAATTTAACTCAATTCTATCTGGATACTCATTCATACAATAAACCACTTCTTCATCTAGTAAGAGATTAGGTAAATCATTTATAATAAGATATACTTCACCAATACCAACACAGCCAAAGTTATTTTGAACTCTTGAATAGATTGTTTGAGAATAGGCATTGGTATTTTCAAAATAATCTCCTAAAGGATTTACTTCGTTTTCTGCATCATTAAAAGTCTCATAATAAATTACCTGAATGTTTGAAGGTAAATTAGCAATAACTTGCGGAGTTGCCAAAGCTAAATCAAATACATTTATCCCATCTTCTGAACCTAATTCATCACATTGTTCTAGCATTGCTTCATCTTGTTGAATAAAGCTCACTGCTAACTCTAAAGTAGTTTCACTATCGCAAAGCGTGTTATTATCCACTATTTTTACAAAAATAGTTTGTGGATTGCTAATGTTTGTATAATTATTTGCTAATTCATTTTGATTTGCATCTAAATCGGTTTGATTTAAGTAAAAATATGTAGTTACATCTGGATTGTTATTAGTTAAATCGTCATCGTAAGAATGCAAATCGAATTCCATAAATCCGTCTGGTGCACCATCGTAATCGCATTCTAGTTTTTGTATTGGGATTGCTATTGGTAACGGTAGCTCTTCTACTTCTACATTAAAAGTCCCTGTACATCCATTATCATCTGTTAAAGTAACGGAATAAGTTCCTGCTTGATTAACATCTATTGTTTGGGTTACTTCGCCAGAACTCCAAGCGTAAGTAGCATAAGTACCAATATCTAAAGTTACGGTATCTCCTGAACAAAAACTTGCTGTGGTTAATGTTGGTACAGCTATATGTAATATTTGAATTTCAAAAGAAGTAACTACATCACATTTTCCTGCAACGGCAATTCGCACATAAACTCTTTCTGGTGATGGTGATACGTTTTGATATGCCGTAAATCCTACTATTTCATTTTGTTGTAATTTAGCATCTACTTCGTTGTGGTAATAATGGAATGTTGCTCCTATTTCGGTTGTTGCAAAAGGTTCTATTTCTGTTAAATCAAAAACACCAACACCATCATTATCATCATCACAAGCTTCTAGTATTTCATCTATTGGATTGTTTGCTTGGGTATCGTCATTATAAACTACCTCAACAGTAGTTGTATAAGCACATCCGTTTGTGTTTTCTACTCGTACTATTACATTGTGGTCATTGTTTGGTATAGTGTAAGGAACAATATTTGGTATAGCATTATTTTGCGCATCTGCATCTGCTTGATTTTCGTAATAACTAAAGCTTAGGTTGCTTGTATCTGCTATAACCAAATTATCTAATTCGGTAATATTAAATGAGTAGTTTCCATCTAAATCAGTATCACAAATTGCGTGTGTGTTTGGGGTTAAAACTAAATAACTTGCTGCTAACTCTAAAGTAGTTTCGCTATCGCAAAGCGTGTTATTATCCACTATTTTTACAAAAATAGTTTGTGGATTGCTAATGTTTGTATAATTATTTGCTAATTCATTTTGATTTGCATCTAAATCGGTTTGATTTAAGTAAAAATATGTAGTTACATCTGGATTGTTATTAGTTAAATCGTCATCGTAAGAATGCAAATCGAATTCCATAAATCCGTCTGGTGCACCATCGTAATCGCATTCTAGTTTTTGTGTTGGGATTGCTGTTGGTAGTGGCTCTTCAATAACTTCAAAATCAAAAGTCCCAACACAACCATTGGTGTCAGTTAAAGTAACGTTATAATTTCCAGCAACACTTACATTAACAGTTTGAGTAGTTGCACTAGTACTCCAAACATAAGTAGTGTAATTGGCAATATTATTAATAGAAATAGTTGATGAACTACCAGTACAGAAGTACAAATCACTAAAACCTGGTGGAGTTATATGTTGAACTTCAATAGAAAATGATGTAATATCATCACATTTATCTGGAGCAGAAACTCGCACATAAACAACTTGTGAAGTTACTGTAGTATTTTGATGTACTGATGGAGTTGGTATTTGATTTTGCTCTAATTGCGCACCCATCAAAGTGTTATAATATCTGTATGTAACTCCTGATTCTAAAGAAAAAGGATGCGTTACTGCAAATGCGGATAAGTCAAAATATGTAAAATTGTCATTATCATCATCACAAGCATATAAAGTGTCTGTAATAGTTTCTACAGAAACGGAATTTCTAATTTTAAAGGTTAATGGTGCAATTGCCGAACATCCAAATTCATTGATAACACGCACATAAACAGTATGCGTATTAACAGGAAGTGGAATAGCATAATTAGACGGATTAGAAATAGAATTTGTTTCATTTTCTGCATCAGTATATGACAGATAATAAGTATAAGTATTTGTAGGATCGTCAAGAATAGTAACTATATCATCAACATTTGCTAAATCTATGATGTAATTTCCGTCAAAATCGGTATCACAAACCTCATATTCCCCTACACGAAGTTTAGGAACTTTAAGAATATTCAAATCTATTTTCCCCACAGAGAAACATCCTGTTGCTGTTGCATAAAAACGAACATAAGCCACTTCTTCATTATTAGGATTAGCTGTATCATAATTGGTATAATCTAAAATTTCAGAAGCATTATCTGCCGTTTCTGCTGCAAGTTGTGTGGTATAATACGAAATTACGTAACCTGTTGTATCAGCTAACATTACTGGAATAGCATCGGACAAATCAAAAATACCTGCTAAATTAAAATCATTATCACATTCACTTAGTTCGGCATCTTGAACAGCTATAGGATTTGTAAAAGTTAAATGTATTTCGGCTATAGAAAAACAACCTGTATTTATATTAGCAACTCGCACATATATAGTTTGAGGTACATTTGTTATATTATAATTACTTGAAATAGCACTAACATTATCTAAAGCATTTTGTTCGGTTAAGTGGTATTGAAAACTATGATTTGCAGTATCTGTAATAATAGCTGAATTACTTTCGGTTAAATCATAATATTCTTCTCCTAAAGAATTACCAGCAGCAACGTTATCACATACAACAACATTAACATTTGTTACAATAGGTGAATTTATTAAATTAATTGTAATCGTATCAACCAAACTACAGCTATCTGGTGCTGATAAACGTATGTAAACTGTTTGACTATTATTGATGTCTATTTCGGTTATGGCTTGTACATTATTATCTACATCATTTTGTGTTGCGTGATAGGTAATCGTTACATTTTGTTGAGTTCCAATAATATCAGAAGTAAATTGTGTTAAATCTACCATATTTTCTGTACCAGTATTTTCAAAATCACAATATTCAAAAGTATCTTCTAGTACTTGAGGTGCAGTAACAATCTCTAAAGTTATTTCTTCAGTTGTATAACACGTAGTTGTAGTATCATAA
>CAYOFS010000094.1:0-8485 GCA_964403095.1 uncultured Flavobacteriaceae bacterium
TTGTTATATTTCTAGGATAAATATAAATTACCCATTATATTTGTAGTAGAACCAATTTAATTATAGACAATGAAAGCTAAATTATACCTGATTCCAACAACTTTGGGAAATAATAATCCTTTAGAGGTATTACCAATCAAAGTTAAACAAGTAATAGAGGAAACAAGTCATTTTATAGTTGAAAACGAAAAATCAGCAAGACGTTTTATAAAAAAAATAGCACCTGAAAAAATACAATCCGAATTAGTATTGTATCCTTTAGATAAACGAGTTAATGTAATAGATACACAGAGCTATTTAAACATCTGTAATACAGGTGTTAATATTGGTTTGTTGTCAGAAGCAGGAGTGCCAGCAATCGCCGATCCAGGAGCTTTGATTGTTGAATTAGCACATAAAAAAAACATTAAAGTCGTTCCTTTAGTTGGTCCATCATCAATATTATTAGCAATGATGAGTTCGGGCTTTAACGGTCAGAATTTTTGTTTCAATGGTTACTTACCAATTGATTCAAAGGATAGAAAATTTACGTTGAAAAATTTAGAACGTTTATCGAAAGATAAAAATCAATCACAAATTTTTATTGAAACACCGTATAGAAATGATAAAATGCTAGCAGACTTACTTCAAGTATTACATGTAGATACTAAACTGTGTATAGCGGCTGATATTACTTTAAAAGAGGAATATATCCGTACGCTATCAGTAAAAGAATGGAAAAATACAGCAAAACCTTTGTTACACAAACGTCCAACTATATTTATAATTCATAAACAGTATTAAATTTTAGCTAATCTGTTAGCAGGAATATGAGAAGTGTCATATCCTCCAAATTTTTTCAGGTAATATGAAATATTAGTTCCATAAGCATCTGCAAAATCAGTTGTACCATTACTACGAAGATATTTTTTAACGTTTCCTGCACCTGCAAGGTGAGAAGCAGCTAATATACCAGATTCGGTAATTAAAATACCATTCATTTTTACACCAACTTTACGCTTAATATCTTTTCTTAAAATCCATTTATTAACAGAACACAATGCAATAAACACATCTTCTTGCAATTCTGAATTCTTTAAGAAGCCATTAGTATTGTATATTTTAAAACGTTTAAGTGTTGTTTTTCCAAATTGATATTTACCTAAATAACCTAATGTATTTATACAATTATAATCACCTCTAGACTCTTTGAAAGCAAGAGCTTCTTTAAAAGCAATAAATGATTTATGTAATTGAGGAAAGGTAGCCTCTCTATTAAGTTCTTCAATTGTAGGTACAGTTGTGATAGCGCCTTTATCAGCTTTGTTATAAACAACACTGTCTTTTTCTAATATAATTTGACTTAAGATAAATATTAAAATCAAAACTATATAATAAATATGCTTTCTTTTCATTTTATTAAAATTTAAATTGGCGTTGTTAGTTGCTTATTAAATTCTGGGTGCAAATTTAAGACTTTTATTAAAGAAAACAAAAAAACAAAACTACTGTATATCAACACCTTACGTGTTTAGGTTTTTTAAATAAGGTGTTTTTACTTCTATTTAGTCTCTTTAAACTGTTTAAAAGTTCCATTTTTATAGAAAACAACAATCTTATCTATTTCGTCATTAAAAGAAAAGGATTTTGAAGTAGAGTCTACATAAGGTTGATTTTGTTGCTCTTTATTATCTGACTCACTCTTTTCTGTTACAGATTCATTGCCTGTTGAAAATAATGAAGTAGGGAAGTGGTCATTTTTTTCGTTTTTTGGAAAACTACCTTTTCCATAAAGTAACCAATAAAGTTCAACCTCTTTAAAATTATCTAGAACTTTTAAAACAAAATCAAGACTTGGTTTATTTCTTCCAGACAGTAAATGAGAAATACTTGAACGCTGTACATTTATCCTTTCTGCAAATTGAGAAGCCGATAATTGATAATATTCAAGTACCTTTTTTAATCTTTTTGAGAAATTAGAATTGTTTATCATTGTAAACTGAATTATTGATTACAAATGTAACAAATTAAAATTTAATAAACAAATTCATCAATGGAATTACTAAAATTAACAAAATAAAACTAAACTATAACTACAACTATATATATGTAAAGAACTGGTTATTAATATCTAACTATCAAAATTAAATTTTATTGAGTTTGTCAGAATAAAGATGTTTAAAGGAGTTGTCTATTGTGAAGATAGTGGTTACACATGTAATTTGTGAAGGTGTTATTCGTGTTTACAAATGTAAATAAATTATTGTTTACATTTGTAACAAATAAAGCTAACAATGGTAGTAACGGATTATAATTTATTTAAAGAACAAAAAATATTTGGTAGATATATAACACTAAAATCTATCCAACCATTAATTGAAACATTGAATTTTGAAAAAGAAATTTTAGGGTATTCATATCTAAAGCAACCTGTTTATAAAATAAAATTAGGTCAAGGGAAAATAAAAATTTTGATATGGTCTCAAATGCACGGAAATGAAAGTACAGGAACAAAAGCAATATTTGACTTATTAAACTATTTCTCAACAACACGCAAGAATGACCAAACTCAGAAAGAAATATTAAAAAAATGCACTATTGTTATAGTGCCAATGCTAAATCCTGATGGCGCAGATGAATATACACGTTTTAATGCGCAAAATATTGACTTAAATAGAGATGCAATTGATTTAAAAGCACCAGAAAGTATATTGCTGAACAGTTTATTATACGAATTTAAACCTAATTTTTGCTTTAATTTACATGACCAACGTCCGATATTTTCTGTAGGAGATGATAATTTACCAGCAACCTTATCTTTTTTAGCACCATCAATTGATAAAGAAAGAACCATAACAAAGGGTAGAATAGAAACTATGAAGGTTATTGTAGCTATGAATAATGTTATTCAGCAATATATCCCTGATCAAGTTGGACGATATACCGATGAGTTTTATCCTACTGCAACAGGAGATAATTTTCAAAAAGAAGGTTTTAATACTATATTGATTGAAGCTGGTCATTTTATAGGTGATTATGAGAGAGAAGAGGTTAGAAAGTATAATTTTTTAGCAATATTAGCTGGATTATCTCATCTTTCTAAAAACGATATAGTAAATCATCAAGATTACTTTAAAATACCAAATAATAATAAAAAATATTTTGAATTTTCCATAGAAAACATTATTTATCAGGGTGATAAAGTCCGTATTGGTGTTTTTACGGAAGAAAAACTGATTAATAAACAGGTTTGTCATATTAAAAATTTTAAAATCATTCCATTAAATATAAATGTTAAAAATAAAAAATCAATAAATAAGGAATTAAATTTTGATGAAGAAGAAGAGTTACTGTCGTATATCAATAGCTTGGATTGACAGAGAAAACTAGTGCTTTTTAGTATTAGTATTTGAGTTAAAAAGTAATAGCTGTTTTTTTTTGTATATTTGCACACTCAAAACTATTAAAAAAAAAATGCTAAAGAATAAACTCGATGAAATTGATCATCAAATATTACAATTACTTATAAAAAATAGTAGAATGGCTTTTACAGATATAGCTAAAGAATTAGTTGTATCCGCAGGAACAATACATATTCGTGTGAAAAAAATGGAAGGAATGGGTTTAATTAAATCCTCAACTTTGGTTATAAATTATGAACAACTAGGCTATACCTTCATAGGTTATGTAGGCTTATTTGTAGATAATTCAACTAATATGCCTTTACTTGTTAAGCAGGTAAATAAAATCCCTGAAGTAACAGTTTCTCATTTGACAACAGGAAAGTTTACAATACTTTGTAAAATAAGAGCTAAAGATACTAAACACGCTAAGCAAATCATTTTTTCATTAGATAAAATAGAAGGTGTTACTCGTACAGAAACGTCTATTTCACTTGAGGAAGTTATTAATGACAAACAGCGATTGATGGCTAAGGTTTATGATGATTTTAAAAAAAATAAATAGCCCGTTGATTTTAATATATTATACTAATTATAGTATTTTTGATTAAAATTAATGTAATTGTTAAAATTAATGAATTTTTCTAGAAATAAATTAACAGACAAAGACTTATTAAGTTTGTATAAATCTTTGTTGAAGCCAAGACTTATAGAAGAAAAAATGTTAATCTTGCTACGGCAAGGTAAGATTTCTAAATGGTTTTCGGGTATTGGTCAAGAAGCAATTTCTGTAGGTGTTACTTCGGCTTTAGAGCAAAAGGAATATATTTTACCAATGCACAGAAATTTAGGTGTTTTTACAACAAAAAACATACCTTTAGATAGATTGTTCTCTCAATGGCAAGGAAAAAAGAATGGTTTTACTAATGGTAGAGATCGCTCTTTTCATTTTGGAACAAATGAGTATAAAATTGTAGGAATGATATCTCATCTCGGACCTCAATTAGGTGTTGCTAACGGAATTGCTCTAGCTAACCTATTAGCTGGAAATAAAGAAGTAGTTGCAGTGTTTTCAGGAGAAGGAGGAACTAGTGAAGGTGATTTTCATGAAGCCATGAATGTTGCATCTGTTTGGGATTTACCTGTCATTTTTTGCATTGAGCATAATGGATATGGCTTGTCTACTCCAAGCTCACAGCAAATGAAGAACCAAAATATAGCCGATAAAGGAATAGGTTATGCTATGGAAACATACACTATAGATGGTAATAATATAATTGAAGTTTATAGTAAAGTTAAAAAAATAGCACAGAGTATCCGTAAAAATAATAGACCAGTCCTTATTGAATTTAAAACATTCAGAATGAGAGGTCATGAAGAGGCTAGCGGAACAAAATATGTGCCGAAAGAATTATTAGATATTTGGGGATTAAAAGATCCAATTGAAAATTTTGCTGCATTTTTAAAAAATGAAACTATTTTAACTGAAATTATTGAAAACGAATTAAAACAAGAAATAGTTAAAGAAATTAATGATAATTTGGCAATCACTTTCGCTGAAGAAACAATCAATTCATCTAAAACTAAAGAGTTAAATAGCGTTTTCAAATCATTTGATTATAAGCATATTAGGTGCTCTGACGAGAAAAAAGAAATTCGCTTTGTAGATGCTATTTCTAATGGATTAAGACAATCTATGGAAAAACATGATAATTTAGTTATTATGGGGCAAGATATTGCTGAATATGGAGGTGTTTTTAAAATTACCGATGGCTTTTTAGAACAATTTGGAAAAGAACGTGTGAGAAATACACCAATATGCGAATCGACAATTATCGAAGCTGCTTATGGGCTGTCAATAAGAGGTTATAAAGCAGTGGTGGAATTACAATTTTCCGACTTTGTAACTTCAGGATTCAATCCTGTAATAAATTTATTAGCAAAGTCGTATTATCGTTGGGAACAACAAGCAGATATTGTTTTAAGAATGCCTTGTGGAGCAGGAATTGGAGCAGGACCATTTCATTCACAAACTAATGAAGCTTGGTTTACAAAAACGCCTGGTTTAAAGGTGGTTTATCCCGCATTTCCGTATGATGCAAAAGGCTTATTAGCAACTGCTATTGAAGATCCAAATCCAGTATTATTTTTTGAACATAAAGCTCTTTATAGAACAGTTCATCAAGATGTTCCTGTGGATTATTATACCATTCCGTTTGGGAAGGCATCATTAATTAAAGAAGGTGATGAAATTACAATAATTAGTTACGGGCAAGGTATTCATTGGGCTTTAGATACATTAAAAGAAAAAGAATTTAGTAATTTATCCGTAGATTTAATTGATTTAAGAACATTACAACCTTTAGACACAGAAACAATATATAATTCTGTTAAAAAAACAGGAAAAGCTATTATCTTACAAGAAGACACGCAATTTGGAGGTATTGCATCGGATTTATCTGCTTTAATTACGGAAAATTGCTTTGATTATTTAGACGCGCCAATAAAACGAGTTAGTAGCTTGGAAATGCCAATACCATTTGCGTCTAATTTAGAAAAGATTTTTTTACCAATAAATAGATTTAAAAAAACATTAACGGAATTAATTAAATATTAGAATATGGGAAAAATTATTTACCCTTTAGATTTAAAGTTCAATATTGCAACACTTGCGAATGATTTTACAGCAACTGATGCTGAAGGTCTTACGATAGCTTATGTAAAGCAAAAGATGTTCAAATTAAAAGAAAAGGTAGTTGTGTTTTCTGATAAGACACAAACAGAAGAAAAATATCATATCAATGCAAATAAATGGTTAGATTTTAACACGTCTTACAATTTTACAGATAAAGATGGCAAAGAATTAGGAAGAGTTGCTAGAAAAGGATGGAAATCTTTATGGAAAGCTAAATATGAACTTTATGATGAAAATGATAAGCAAGATTTGATTATTAAAGAAGATAATGCTTGGGTTAAAGTTTTTGATACATTACTTGGTGAAATTCCTGTTTTAGGGATTTTTACAGGCTATTTATTCAACCCTAAATATTCAATCACTCGTCCTGATGGTACTGTTGTAGCAAGGCTTTCTAAAAAAAGTTCTTTTTTCGGAAGAAATTTTTCTATAGAAAAATTAAAAGATTTTGAAGAAGGTGAAGAGTTGAGAGTTTTCTTAGGCTCAATGATGATGCTACTTTTAGAGAGAAGAAGAGGTTAATGGATGATTATTAAATGGGAAAATTTATTAGTAGAAATATAATTAATTGATTTATGTTAGTTTTATGTATTATTACTTTGGCTATGTTTATTGCCGTATTAACATAATTAAGTTTGAGTAGAGGTGTTTTTTAAATCATAGAATACTCAGGTTTTAAGAATTATTTAAGTTTAAAATAATATTCTTTCTTTATATTTGCAGCTAAATAATTATACTTATTTTGAAATACAAACTACTTAAATGCTTTTTACTAGTTACTTTTTTGGGATTTGCTCAAGCCTATAAATTATCAGATAAGGCAGAAGTAAGTATCATAACTGTTGGAGAAGGAGCGTCTTTAAACGATACTTGGGGACATAGCGCAATAAGAATAAAAGATAAAGAAAGAGGTTTTGATATTGCTTATAATTATGGCATATATGACTATGACACGCCTAATTTTTACACTAAATTTATGCAAGGAAAACTGCCTTATAATTTAGGAATAAATCAATTTCATAATTTTTATCGTCATTATAAAGAGCAAAATAGAAGTGTCGTAGAACAGGTTTTAAACTTGACTAAGGTAGAAAAACAAGCTTATTTTGATTATTTACAAAACAATGCTAAGCCAGAAAATAAGGAGTATTTATATGAGTTTTTTTTTGACAATTGCGCAACTAAAATAAGAGAAGTAAATTCAGAAATACTAAAAACGAAAGTTGATTATAAAGATGAGCTATTTACACAAAAATATACCTTTAGAGATTTAATTTATCAAAAAACAAAAAAACATCCTTGGAGTAAATTTGGAATAGAAATAGCATTAGGCTCTGTTATTGACAGAAGAGCAACACCTAAAGAATTTACATTTTTACCAAGTTATATTTTCAAAAGTTTTCAAAAAGCACGAGTTTATAAAGATGGAAAAATCACACCTTTAGTTAAAAAAACAAATAAACTTTATGAGTCAATAGAGCTGAAAAAATCAAAATATATTTTCACACCAATGCTAGTGTTTTCCATATTAGCTGCGATAATTATTGGTTTAACATTTTTAGATTATAAGCGTAAAAAACAACGTAAATTAATCGATTTTTCAATATTATTCATTACAGGTTCAGTAGGTTTATTAGTCGTTTTATTGTGGTTTGCTACGGATCATTCCGCTACAAAAAATAATTTTAATATTTTTTGGGCTTTTTTACCTAACCTATACATCTCTTTTTATGTTTTCAAAGAAAATAAACAAGTTTTTTTGAAAAAATATTATTTAGTACTCACTATTTTATTATTTATAGGAATTGCTTTTTGGATATTTAGAATTCAACAATTTAATTTAGCAATGATTCCAATATTCATGTTATTAGGAGTTCGTTATATATATAATTACAGTGTAAAGCTTAAAACAGCTATTTATAATTAGATTAAATTAACTATTCTAAGAGCTATATTAAGATAATTCTATTATTTTTGCAAAAACATTTAATATTATGATTTCAAAAAAAATTAATAACGCCTTAAATAAACAAATTAAGTTAGAAGCAGAGTCTTCACAGTTATACTTATCCATGGCGTGTTGGGCTGAAAAAAACGGATTTGAAGGAGTTGCAGAGTTTATGTATGAACATTCCAATGAAGAAAGACAGCACATGTTAAAGATTGTGAAATTTCTTAATAATAGAGGTGGAGAAACAGTTATTAGCGCATTAGAAAAACCACAACAAGAGTTCGATTCTATTCGTAATGTTTTTGAAGAAACCTTAAAGCATGAAATATTTATATCTTCTCAAATTAATGATTTAGTTCATTTAACTTTTGAAGAAAAGGATTTTGCAACACATAATTTTTTACAATGGTATGTTTCTGAGCAAATTGAAGAAGAGGCTTTAGCCAGAACAATTATTGA
>CAYOFS010000095.1:0-8462 GCA_964403095.1 uncultured Flavobacteriaceae bacterium
GAAAAAATCTTCAAAACTTTCATAGGTTAAAAGAAATGAATTTTAAAACTTTCATATATAAATTAAAAAAAAAAAAAATATTTTTGAAAATGCAAAACTAAAAATTCTTCCTCTTCTACGAGAAAATTTACATAATTACAAAATAGATTTTGATATTCATGTAAATGAGAAAATTGTTAAAAAATTCGCTTATACACCACAAGAAAAATATGCATACCTAAAAGATAAAAATGAGCTAATTAGCGTTTTAAAAACCAAATTTAATTTAGATTTTTGATGTTTAAACGCATCTAATTTTCATTATTATTTTAGCTAGTCTTAACTCTTCTTATAGACATTTGTTTACCTGACATCAAACTCGATAATATTTTTGTCTTGGGAAATTGATCAAAAATTATTTTAAGTAAGACCGTAATTGGTATAGATAAAATCATTCCAGGAACTCCCCATAAAAATCCCCAAAACATTAACATTACCAATATAGTAATTACATTTATCGAAAAGGATTTACCCATAAAAATAGGCTCTAATATTCCTCCAAAAACAATTTCAACCATACTAATAACAAAAATGAAAAATAACAAAGATCCTGTTGTATTAATTTCAATCAATGCAAATATGGATAATAAAATTACTGAGATAACTGAGCCTATCATTTGAATAAAATTCAAAGCAAAGGCTAATAATCCCCAAAAAATAGGAAAACTTACATCAAAGTAATAACACGCAATTGAGAAACCAAGACCTGTAAAAAAGCTTAAAATAAATTTAACTTTTATAAAGGTTATAATATCTCTCTCAATTCTAAAAAATACTTTAATTGAAGAGAAGCGTTGCTTGACAAGTGTTTTATGTAAAATGTCATGAATATTTAACGATTCTGATAAAAGTAATATGGCAAAGAAAAAAGTCATTAATGTAGTTACAATCATACTTTTAACTGTAATAAGAGTCGAACTGAAAAATTTATTAAAATTCATTTGCTCTAAATAATGTTTTGAAGCCGTTTCTCCCTCTAGCCTTTTAACACCAAAATAATCTTCAATAGGTATTAATAAGGCATCTATCTTTAACTCTGCTTTTTCAAATAAATGATTATTTGAGGCTAAAATCTCTTTACTAGACAATTTAATTAATACACTTACCGAAACAATAAACAAAACCATTATTAAAATAACTATTGCGAGGTTTAGCAATTTTGGCACTTTCTTTTTTTTCAACCAACGTATCAAAGGCCATAAAAGTACAGCCATAAATAACGAAAACGTTAATGGAATAAATATAAAAGATAATAGTTTTAACACAAAAAACAATATTGGTATTGCTATGATAAACAAAAGTATGTTTGTCGTTTTTAAATTATTCATTTTTAATTATTTTATTTCTTCACCTATATAAACTATTTTAATACCTTCTGTCACTTTTAAATTTTCATTCTCTTTTACAGAAATAATTTCTAAATCTCCATTTTTAAGTTTCATAAATAACGGCACAATATCTTTATTATTATTTATCTTATTTAATATTTTTTTATAATGCTCGTCAGAGTCAATATCAGCTTCACGAATATTTGGATGTTTTCTTATAATTTCAGACAATCTAACAAAATCATCTGTATTAGAAAATAGCCCTTCTTTTGGATTACTAGATGCGTCTTTTCGTTCTTCTGGTGTGATTAATCTGAAATTTCCATGTTCTCCAAATTGGTCCTTAAATTTATCAATACAATGCTTGTTTACATCTGTATTTGCAGTAAGTGCCATTAAATATCCTATATCATTTAATTCTATATTATTTTCCAATTCATCGGAAAAAACATTTTCATTAATAGCTTCTAAACCTAAATCCGTTGCTAATTTAATATTATATGAATTTGAATCTACCACAACAACATGCCTATTATTATCGTCTAAATACTTAGCAATTAACCTAGAAAATTCGCTTGCTCCTACAATTAATATCCCGTTTGATTTTTCTAAATACACTTTTAACAACTTAGCAACTATACGTGCTGTTGTTGCATTTAACAATACAGTACCAAGTACTATCATAAAAACTAATGGCGTTATTAATTCAGCTCCTTCTACACCGGTTTTCACTAATTTTAAACCAAATAAAGATGCTATACCTGCTGCGACAATTCCTCTTGGTCCAACCCAGCTTATAAATATTTTTTCATTTGTTGATAAACTAGATTTATACGTACTTAAAAACACTCCTATTGGTCGTATTAAAAATACAACTACTGCAAATAGTAATAGTGTTTTCCAATTATAAATTGCTAACAAATCAGATATATTAATATTTGCCGACAATAAAATAAATAGAATAGAAATAAGTATTACACTCAACGATTCTTTAAAATGCAATAACTCTTTTAAGTTTGGTAAGTTTATATTACCCATTACCATTCCCATTACAACAACCGCTAATAATCCTGATTCGTGTGCTAAATAATCTGCCAAAACAAAATCTGCCATTACAACTGCTAATGCGAATACATTAAGTAAATAATGTGGTACTAATTGTTTTTTTATCACATAAGTTAATGCGTGAGCAAAAGAAAAACCTAAAACAGCACCAAAAAATACAATTTTTCCAAACTCTATAAATGCTGTTTTAGTAAATGCTGCTCCTTCGCCAATACTAATAAACTCAAACACTAAAACGGCAACTAAAGCTCCTATTGGGTCAATTAAAATTCCTTCCCACTTCAATACGGCAGAAACATCTCTCTTTAAAGGGACATTTCTTAAAATTGGTGATATTACTGTTGGACCTGTTACAATTATTAGTGCTGAAAACAAAAAAGAAATCTCCCAACTGGTACTAAAAATATAATGTACAGCAATACCTGCTCCAAAAAATGTAATTGCTGAACCTAATGTTATTAACCTCGAAATTACAGAGCCTACATTTTTAATTTCTTTAATTTTTAATGTAAGACTTCCTTCAAAAAGGATAATTCCAATAGATAAGGACACAAAATAATATAAACTTTGACCAGGAAATAACCCTTTTGCTCCATTCCAAACTGGCTCTATCCATTTTGAGCCATCTTCGGTATATAGTGTTGCAACAGGACCTACAAGAAGACCAATCAATAACAACGGAAGTATTGCTGGGATTTTAAATCGCCATGCGAACCATTGTGCTAAAATTCCTAAAATGAGAACACTTGCTAATTCTATCATGTTTTTATTTTTTTATATTATTAAATTTATGAAACCGCATTATAGAAATGTTCAATATCTTCTACATTTCCGCTAATATATACAATATCATTTTGAGATAAGGTATCATTTGGACGTATTGTGTTAATCATTTTTTCATCTCTTAATTCTAGAAACCTATAAATTACCATAGCTAATAAAACAGAAACTCCTACTTGAACAAAACCTCCAACAAGTACTGTTTTTCGCATAGTTACTAATTGCTTAAGCGACAACTCCATACCAATTACAAAAAGCAATAAAATAACACCAATCTCAGCAATAATTTCAATTTCATGCACAGCATATATCAAACCTAACCCAAAAGGACCAATAATTACACCTGTAATAAAAAAACCTAAAATAGAGGGTATTTTAAATCGTTGCAAAATAAAAACAACACCTACCGAAAAGGCAAGCAATATTATAATATCTTTAAGAATTGATAAGCCCATTTATTTTTGTTAAATTTTTTTTCTAAAAAAGCAAATATATACTATTCTTATCAATTTTCTATATTCCATAGCACTTAAAAACTTTGGTGAAATCACACTTTTTAACTGTTTCTATATGTTACTTAAGCCATTATTCATAGGGTTTCGTTATGAAAAGTCAAAATACCAATAGAAACCTAACGAAGTGGTTCACGAATACAAAAACAAATATAAAATGAATGAGTAATTGTAATCCAATTTTGAGCTAAATAAATTTAGAGCATTTTCAATTATAGTAGGTAGTTTGATTTTATCAACACAACTATAAACTAGAGCCTATAAAATTGTGAATAATTAGGATTAAGCCCATTGAAAACATCAATTATGGAAATATACAAAATAAGGATTAAACAAAAACATGGCATTTACTTACTTTTATCAAAACACACACAACAAACTACTATCTCTATGCCTAACTTTTATTTTTAAGGCAAAACATAATACATTCGCTTTTATTATATTTGCATTATTAAAAGCCTATATTTTGATAACAAATAAAAACAGGCAGGAAAGAAATATATTTCTAAATTAATAAACTCATAATTAAACAATGTTAGGATTAAAATCAGAAACAAATAAAAGCTGGATTTCTGTAGTGGAGAAAAACCTAGAGCAATTATTAACCGATCATGCTTATGCTGAACAAAAAGCCGCTGGTGCAGCCATTTCATTAATAATAAATTATTCCGAAGAATCTGCAATGGTACAAGAACTATCGGCTCATGCCATAGAAGAGCTGGAGCATTTTAAAATGGTACACGATTTAATGGTCTCTAAAGGAATGACACTAGGAAGAGATCAAAAAAGCGAATATGCAAAGCATTTATCAAAATTTTTCCCAAAAACTAAAGACAGAAACGAAGCTTTAATAGGTAGATTATTAATGGCCGCAATAATTGAAGCGAGAAGTTGCGAACGCTTTAAAGTATTATCAGAAAATTTAGAGGATAAAGAACTTGCTACATTTTTTAGAGGATTATTAGAGTCTGAAGCTGGACATCACACCATGTTTTTAAAATTTGCTAGGCAATACCAAGATAGAAAAATTGTTGATGAAAAATGGGATAAATTTCTAACTTACGAATCCGAATACATGAAAACAACAGGAACTAAACCACTAGTTCATGGATAGTAGTTTTGTGACATTTATCACATTTTAACTTAAACTAGTTCTTTACATTTGCAAAAATGTATCGAAGTATTCATATTAATATGGCAACATTTGACTGTTAAACAATAGACTCAAAATTGACTGGTAATAAACGAATCACCAAAAATCAAATCACTTTATGTCCGCTTATTTAATAATGGTGAAATTTGATGACAAAAAAACAACTTATAGAATGTCCATATCCAAATTAAACAATAAAATAAATACATGAAAAAAGAAATAGAAAACAGAGAAGACTTATATCTATTAGTTTCAAAATTCTATGTAAAACTTTTAAAAGATGACGGCATCAAACATTTTTTTGAAGAAATGGTCGCTACAAATCACTTAGAAGAACATTTGCAAATTTTAGTAGATTTTTGGGATAATATGTTGTTCTATTCGGGTGCTTATAATAGAAATGCCATGCGCCCTCATTTAATATTAAACCAAACTATTTCCTTTAAAAAAGAACATTTTACCATTTGGTTAAATCACTTTTATGCTACTATTGATGAAAATTTCACAGGCGAATTGGCACATGCTGCAAAAACAAGAGCCCAATCTATCGCTATGGTAATGGAATTGAAAGTAAATCAGCAATAGCTTTATTTTTAATTATATTTTATTATATTCGCTCGTTTAACTCAGAAAAACTTATGCAAACATCTAAAATAATTGGTACAGGACGCTATATCCCAACACGTATTAAAAAAAACGAAGACTTTTTAAAACACAATTTTCATAATGAAAAGATGGAAAAACTCCCTACGTCTAATGAGATTATTATAAATAAGTTTAAAGCTATTACAGGAATTGATGAACGAAAGTACCTTGCAAAAGACCTTATTAATAGTGATATGGGAACAATTGCTGCTAAAAAAGCCTTAGAAAATTCAGGTATTGATCCAGAAGAGTTGGACTATATTATTGTAGCACATAATTTTGGAGATATAAAATATGGCACAACACAAACTCTGCAAATACCAAGTATAGCATCAAGAATAAAGCATAATTTACAAATAGAAAACCCTAATTGTGTTGCCTATGACATATTATTTGGATGTCCAGGTTGGGTTGAAGCCATTATTCAAACACAAGCTTTTATTAAGGCAGGAATGGCAAAAAAATGTTTAGTAATTGGTTCAGAAACTTTAGAACGAATCGCCGACCCATACGATAGAGATTTTATGATTTATTCTGATGGCGCTGGAGCATGTATTGTTGAAGCAACCGAAGAAGGCAATGATGGTGTTTTAAGTCACGCTTCACAATCGTTCACTAAAGATGAAGCTCATTTTCTTTATATGAGTAACTCATATAATCCAAATGAAGACCAAAGTATTGGCTACATGAAAATGAATGGTAGAAAAATATATGAATTTGCCTTAAGTAACGTACCTAAAGCCATGAAAATTGCCTTAGACAAAAGTGGCACCAACATTAGCTCTATTAAAAAAATACTCATTCATCAAGCTAATGAAAAAATGGATGAAGCCATAGTAAAACGTTTCTATAAACTACACAACAAAGAAATGCCAAAAGACATTATGCCAATGAGTATAAATAAATTGGGAAATAGTTCTGTTGCAACAATTCCTACATTATTAGACTTAATACTAAAAGGTGATTTAGAAGATCATAAGATAGATAAAGGTGATACTGTTATTTTTGCCTCTGTTGGTGGTGGAATGAATATAAACGCAATAGTTTACCGATTTTAATAAAACTTTGCTTTAAAAAAAACAACTTATAAGTGTCTAAAAAAAGCCAAAAAAATATTTTTTTTGGCTTTTTTTTTATTTTTTACACGATTTACTCATCATGTAAAAATGATTTTTTCTCAAGTAGTGCATCTTCAGTTTCAACATTATCTTCATCAGGAATACAACAATCAACAGGGCAAACTGCCGCACATTGTGGCTCTTCATGAAAACCAATACATTCGGTGCATTTATCAACTATTATAAAATACACTTCATCATTTGGTGCTTCTTGTGTTTTATCTGCATCAACTTCTTTACCATTTGGTAATTTTACTTTTCCAGATAATTCTGTACCATCTGCATAAGTCCAATCATCAGAAGGTTCATAGATTGCATTATTAGGACATTCTGGCTCGCAAGCTCCGCAAACTATACATTCATCGGTTATAATTATAGCCATTTTTTAATTTTAATTCTCTATTATTTAAACATTTATCATGCCAAAAAAATAAAATGCTTCGAATTTTAATTTTAAACACTATTAAATGTAAAACCATTATTATTTCTTTATTTTTGTGCAAATATAAAATGTTTATATTGAAAAACAACAATCAGAACAATGTTATTAGAAAAACGCATTCAATCTTTTATCGAATTAGGGAAATTTCTCACCCAATTTAACCGCAAAGGAATAATAAAAAAAGATAATATCCTACATAATGATTTATTCTTTGAGGCTTTTGAAATGCAAATTAAAAGAGCACAAGAATTCAATGCTTGGTTCACTTTGGATAATGTTTTATTTTCCGTAGAAAGCTGGAGTAATCTATTAACCAAAAATAAAATTGAAAAATGGATAAACAACTATCAAATACCTCAAAATTTAGATAAATCTATTGCCGTAATTATGGCAGGTAATATTCCATTAGTTGGCTTTCATGATTTTTTAACTGTGCTTATTTCTGGACACGCTATTGTTATAAAACAATCGTCAAACGACAAGTATTTTCTTCCTTTAATAGCCAAGTATTTAGAACATTTAAACCCTGAATTTAAAACTATAATAACATTTACAGATAAGCTTGATAATTTCGATGCGGTAATTGCCACAGGAAGTAATAATACTGCACGTTATTTTGATTATTATTTTGGAAAATACCCTAATATAATTCGCCAAAACAGAAATGCTGTTGCCGTTTTAACAGGAGAAGAAACAGTAGATGAACTAGAAAAATTAGGCGATGATATTTTTAGATATTTTGGTTTAGGATGTAGAAATGTTGCTAAATTATTTATTCCAGAAAATTATAATTTTGACAATTTTTTCAAGGCAATGTTTAGTTTTAAAGATATTATTAACTATAAAAAGTACGAAAATAATTACACATACAATAAAACTGTTTATTTAATGAGCCTTTTTAAATTACAAGAAAATGGTTTTTTAATGTTAAAGGAAGACGCTAGTTATTCCTCGCCTATTGCCTCATTATTTTATGAAACTTATCAAGATATAAATCATTTAAAATCAAAATTAATTAACGAAAAAGAACAAATTCAGGTAATTGTATCTAATATTGATTTTAACAATTCTGTTAGGTTTGGACAAACACAACAACCTCAACTTTGGGAATATGCCGATGGCATTGATACTCTTGATTTTTTAATAAAGCTTTAATCCAAATTATTTTTGCTTTTCTTTATTTTTATCCTTTTTAGGAGATAATTTCACTACAACATATACAAATCCTGCAATTACATGTAGAATTACAATTGCAAAAATAACATAATACCAAAAATTAGAATCAAACATTTTCTTTTATTAAACGATTAATCTATTGCAAATATAAAATAGTTTATTTTTACACACAAATTATGGCAAAAATAGGTAACATAGATTTAG
>CAYOFS010000096.1:0-8365 GCA_964403095.1 uncultured Flavobacteriaceae bacterium
CACAACAATAGTGTTGTTTGCATAGCTCGTAAAATTTACATCTAAAAAAGCTTCTGTTCCAGTTGTTACATCTATTCCACCATTTACAATTTCTCGGCCTGGAATAATATCATTTCCTGTTTTATTGTTCTAAAAACGGGTATTTATAATTAGTCGCTGGAACAAAAGTTTCTTTAATTGTACGGTTAGAAACCCAACGCAATAAATTCCAAACAGAACCTGCTTTGTCATTTGTACCAGAACCTCTAGCTCCACCAAATGGTTGTTGTCCAACTACAGCTCCTGTTGGCTTATCATTTATATAAAAATTTCCTGCTGCATCTTCTAAAGCATCGGTTGCAATATCAATAATATATCTATCTGCACTGAAAATTGCTCCTGTTAAAGCATAAGGCGAAGTATCGTTGACTAATTGTAATGTTTCTTCCCACTTTTCATCATCGTAAACATAAACGCTTAAAATTGGCCCAAATAATTCTGTATGCATTGTTTTATAATCAGGTTTTTGAGCTACAATAATGGTAGGTTCAATAAAATAGCCTTTTGAATTATCATAATTACCTCCAATAATTACCTCAGCTTCTGGGTCACGTTTTGCATCATCAATAAAATTAGCTAATCTATCAAACGCTCTACTATCAATTACAGCATTTACAAAGTTTGACGTATCGTCTGGAGCTCCCATTTTAATATCTTTCATGTCAGCTTCGATAAATTTTCTTACTTCATTCCATTTTGATTTTGGAATATAAGCTCTTGAAGCAGCCGAACATTTTTGTCCTTGATATTCAAAAGCACCACGAGTCATTGCTGTTGCAACTTGCTTTGCATCTGCTGAAGCGTGCATCCAAATAAAATCTTTCCCTCCTGTTTCTCCAACAATTCTAGGATACGATTTGTATTTCCCTTTACGGACATTTGTACCTATATTATCCCAAAAACTATTAAAAACTCCTGTTGAACCAGTAAAATGTATTCCTCCAAAGTCTTTGTGATCCAGAACCACATCAGTAATCATAGCAGCGTCACCAGTAACCATATTTATAACGCCATCTGGAACACCAGCTTCTTTAAATAAATCCATCAATACTTTAGCTGAATAAACCTGTGTACGTGCAGGTTTCCAAATAATTACATTGCCCATCATTGCAGGAGCAGCGCATAAATTTGCAGCAATTGACGTAAAGTTAAAAGGTGTAATTGCATAAATAAAACCTTCTAATGGTCTGTATTCCATTCTATTCCATATTCCAGGAGCAGAAATTGGCTGATTTTGATAAATTTCGGTCATAAATTGCACGTTAAACTTAAAGAAATCTATCAATTCACAAGCTGCATCAATTTCGGCTTGCATTACATTTTTAGATTGTGCAATCATAGTTGCAGCATTTAATTTTGCTCTGTATGGACCAGCTAATAAATCAGCTGCTTTTAAAAATATAGCGGCTTTACTTTCCCAAGGCATATTTGCCCATTTTTTACGAGCTGACATAGCTGTTTTAATTGCCAATTCTACATGCTCTTTTTCAGCTGTATGATATTGACCAACAGTATGTTTTATGTCGTGTGGCGGATGAATAGAAACTGTATTTCCAGTTCTTATTTCTTCACTACCAATATAAAAAGGAATGTCTAATTTTTCACTATACATTTTTTTGTACATCGCAAGTAATTCTATACGTTCTGCACTGTTTGGTGCATACTCTTTTACTGGTTCATTTACTGCTACTGGTACTTTGTAAAATCCTGTTGCCATTTGTTATTTTTTTATAAAAGTTTAGACTAAATTTGTGATTGTAAAGATACGATTATTTTAATAAATCAACCCTTGAAGGGTTTAAAACTCTTCAAGGTTTAAAATCTATAAAATGAAAAAAATTCTATTAGAAGAAGGTCATTATTACCATGTTTTTAATCGTGAAAATAATGGGGATAATATTTTTTGCGAAACTGAAAATTATCATCATTTTTTAAAATTGTATTCCAAATATATTGATCCTGTTGTTAACACTTATGCATGGGTACTATTAAAAAATCATTTTCATTTATTGATTTATATTAAACCATTATCTACGATAGATAAAAAAAAACTTACTTATTCAACAACTGAAAAACCTAAAGAAATAAGTGCTACCATACAGTTTTCACATTTATTTAATGCTTATACACAAGCAATAAATAAAAGACATCATAGATCAGGGAGTTTGTTTGAAAAAACATTTAGAAGAAAATTAATAACCTCAGATAAATACTTCCAAAATCTAATTTATTATATCCATAATAATCCCGTAAAGCATGGTTTTGTAGAAAGTATGATTGAATATCCTTGGTCTTTGTATGGAACTATTATTTCTGAAAAAAAAACTAAATTACAACGAAATGGAGTGATTGAAATGTTTAATGATGTTGAAAATTTTAAATATTATCACAATAGAGAACAGAACCTAAATAATATTAACGATTTATTAATAGATTAATTTTAATTATGATAGCGTTTTAACGCTGTTAGAGTTTCAACCAAAAAATTATGTGCACCGTAACCTACATTCCAACAACTAAAAACAGTTTTGTTTTAACCTCAAGTAGAGATGTTCCTTTTACAAGGGAAAAGGCTTTATTTCCAAAAGAATATAACGAAGATAATATTAAAATTACTTATCCAAAAGATGGTAAAGCTGGCGGAACTTGGATTGGACACAGTTCAAAAAAACGATTAATCTGTTTATTAAATGGCGGATTTAAAAATCATTATTTAACAACTGATCCAAAAACAAAATACAGAAAAAGTAGGGGTTTGATAGTACTTGATTTATTAAAAGAAAGTGAAATAAATTCCGCTTTAAGTAAAATAGATTTAAACCAAATTGAACCTTTTACCTTGGTAATAGTTGATTGGAATAATGATTTGCAACTTATGGAGTTTGTTTGGGACGGAATAAATAAACATATTAAAAAATTACCTCAAAAAAATTACATTTGGTCTTCGGCTACACTTTATGATGAAACAATGAAAAAAATGAGAGAAGATTGGTTTGTAAAAAATAAAATTTACAATAAAGAAAGTATATTAAATTTTCATCACACAGCAGGTGTTGGAAACCCAAAAATTGATGTAATAATGAAACGTGAAAAGGTGGGAACTGTTAGCATTACCCAAGTAACTAAAATAGATAATAAAATCACAATGAATTATGAAGAGGTTAAATAATAACGGCTAAAAATGCCACAACCATAAATCCAAAAATTGAAATAAAAACATACACAAAATTTAAAAATATAAATTTTAAAAATGTTTTCCCTATACTTTGATTGTAAAAATTTAACATGGCGAAAAAGAGATGCAAAATAAAACCAAGTAGCATTAAATTAGAAAATAAACCGGTGTCAAAAACTCTATCTATAATAATTCCGATAAGTAAAAATACGAAAAATACTGTTTGTACATTAAATACAAAAATAAGATGTTTGGTGTAATTTTTATTTCCTCTAAAATACACCAAGCTTAAAAATAACGTAAATAGTGGTAAAAAGAAAAACATAACTATGGAGGCTTTAGAAATCATGTTACTCAAAAAATTTGAGAGGGCATCTTTCCCTTTAGTAATTTGTTTAAATTTTTGAGCCTTTTGATACATAAATACATTTCTAGATGTTTTTTTATAACCCAAAGAGTCTAAGGCTTTGGCAACATCTTTCGTGTTTGAACTTAAAAACTTGCTTAATTTAGAGTTTGTAGAACTAAAATTAATTCCCTCTTTTGTTTTTTTAACACTATCTAATTTAATAGTATAATTAATATTTTGCTTTAAGGTTTCCTTTTTTAAATTTTGTAAAAAATGTTTAGAAAATTGGTTAAAATCAATTAAACTATCTTTCTCAAAATCATCATTGTCAGAAAGTTTTTTATGTGCTTTATTTATTTTTTTGGTTATATATTGGTTTATTATTGAGTCCTTTTCTTGTTCACTTATAAGTGTATCCTTAACTTTTTTAATAAATTTACTATTATTTACTGTCTTTTTTACTTTTTTATTAATTTCATTGATAAGAGTTGTTTTTTCTTCTTCATTAGAAGCTCCGTTTTCACCTAAATTGTATGAGTTTTTTTGTGAAATGGTATCATTAACTATTTCGTTTTTTTCAGAATCATCCTTATTTGAAAAGTTGTTATATTTATCAACACTCAAAAAAATTCCGCTAATCAAAAAGAATAAAATAGTAGTGTGTAAATACAATTTAAACGGATTTACAAATTTCATGCGTTCACCATTAATATAAGCTTTACTAACTTTTCCTGGCTTTAAAAGTAACGGAATAAGCGTGTTTAGAGTCCGAGTATCAAAGGCAAAAAACCCACCTAATAATTCAGAAATGTATTGTTTTAAACTTAAAGGTCTTGTGTCGTTTACTTGTCCGCAATAAGAACAAAAATTATCGTATTTAAATACGGGAAGCTTACAGTTTAAGCAATCTATTCCTTTTTTATTATTATTAAACCGAGTATTTGATTTCATTGTATGTGATAATAATACGCAAAGTACAAAAAATTAATATAACTTAAAAGTTATATCGAACTCGGGTTACTAGTATAATTCCAAAAACCGTTATTTTTCAAAGCTGAAATTAGTTGAATAACTATGTTTGTTGAAATAATTTATATAGCGTATTTTGGTGTTAGGTTAGTAGATTAAACACTATTTTTACCACTTAATAAATGAAGAAATATTATTACTATATAATCCGTTTACAATTTTTGGGTTTTCGTTTTCACGGATGGCAAAAACAAGTTGATCAAAAAACATTACAAGGTCATGTAGAGAAAACTTTGCGTTTTGTTTTAGGAAGTGGTAATTCAAAAGTTTTAGGTTCGGGTAGAACCGATGCAAGAGTATCGGCAAATGATTTTCCAATGGAGCTTTTTGCGAAAAATGAAATTGTAGATTTAGACCAGTTTTTAATCGAATTTAATCTGAATTTACCTAACGATATTAAGGCATTATCAATTAATATTACCGATGAAAAATTCAATATTATTAATAATTCTAAAGTTAAAGAGTACTTGTATTTTTTCTCTTTTGGAACAAAAAACCACCCTTTTGCTGCGCCAATTTTAACCTGCTTTTATCAAGAGTTAGATTTAGAATTAATGCAAAAAGGAGCAGAACTATTTAAAGGGCAACATTGGTTTAAACATTACTGTACAAAACCAACAGAATTTGGAAATTTTAATCGTGAAATATTGGTTAGTGAAATTGTAGAAAACGATATTTACTCTGCTAATTTTTTTCCAAAAAAATCATATATCTATCGCATAAAAAGTAGAGGCTTTTTACGAAACCAAGTCCGATTAATTATGGGAACGCTTTTTAGATTAGGTCAAGGTCAAATAGACCTTGAATTTATAAAAAAATCATTAATTGAACATAATATCGATAGACCTCTACCTTTTGTTGCTCCAGCTTCTGGGTTAATATTATATAATGTAGAATTTCAAGAAGATAAGTTTTATTATTAAAACTTCACATCAAAGCCAATCATCACATTTCTACCTTGATTTGCAATATTATCTTCTTTTAAAACACTTAAATGGTCTATATAATTTTTATTTAATAAATTATTTATATTAAAAAATAAGTTTATTTTAGTTTTACTAACTTCAAAACTACTTCCTAAACCTATATCAAATAAGGTATACGCTTCTCCTACAGTTTCAAAGTTGCTAATGTTGTTTTGCTTAAAAACATTTTTATTATTTATAGTAAAATAATTATTTTTGAATTGTTTATTGATGTTAAAATCAAATTTAATATTATTTTTAATAGTAGTTCCTGGTATTCTAGGTAATGAATCTCCATTTTTATTTGTACCTGTAACCATTTCTCCACTAGTTTTAAAATGAATCCAACTATAATTTTTAGGATGATAGTGAAGGCCTAATTCGCCACCATATAGTTTGGAATCATTTTGATTATATGTAAACACTTCAAAAGTATTTATAGTTTGATTGGTTGGTGATAAATATATATAATTTTCTATTTTGTTATAAAAACCATTTACAAAAAATTCAAACGAGTTATTACTATATTCAAAATTTACATCAATTTGAAAATTATTTTCGTTTTTTAAATCATTATTTCCAAATTCAAATCTACCTTCATGAAAACCATTAGAAGTTAATTCCGATAAATTTGGTGCTCTAAATCCTAAGGCTAAATTTACTCTTGAAATGAAATTTTTAGCAAGTTCTGTTTTTAAACCAACTGCTCCTGTTACATTATTCAAGTTTTTATCTAACGCTTTAAAGTATTGATTATCGGTTACAACACCATGTTCTTCAGTTGTTATTTTTCTATTATCAAATCGAATTCCTGCTTGTAAAGTGTTGTTATTAAATTCGTAATTGGCAGTAATAAAAGCACCAACATCAAAAATTTGAGCATCTGGTAAAAATATTTTTACTCCTTTATTAGTATTTGTTTGATACATACCTTGCACTCCAACAATGGTTTCTATTTTACCTAAATTTAATAAATGTGCTTTTATATCATAATTAAAAGTGTTTAAACTCATGTCTATTTTTTTAACATCTGCTTTATATAAATTTCTGTTGTGATGTGTAAACCCAACATTCGTTTTTAAGGTAAATGAATTAAAAAATAAATTGTTTTTCATACTTATTATATGATTGTTTAATTCTTGATACAAGCCTTTTACTTTTTTAGAATGATTCTGTTCATCAATATCATGTACAATTCCGTTAAAGGCTTGGTTGTAATTGTATCGAATATCGGTATGCAATTTGTCGTTTTCAAAACCAAAACCTGCTTTAAAATCTTTATTATTAAATCTAGAGTTTGTTACTAATATTTTATTTGCAGTTTCATAATCCGATTGTGTATTATAACTTCCTCTGGCTAAAAATTTTAAATTATCCTTACTGGTTTTAACACCAATACTAGAATTTATTCCTTGCGAATTTGTTTGATAAGTAGATAATATATTTACAGATGTTTTATTTGTACTTTCAAATTTTTCGGGAATTAAATAAATAACTCCTCCAAGAGCATCACTTCCGTAAAGTAAAGATGCTGGACCTTTTATCACTTCAACGCTACTAATACCGTTTTCGTTAATTCCTAATCCGTGTTTTTCTCCAAATTGAAAATTTTCAAACTTAAGACCTTGACTGTAAACCAAAACTCTATTTCCACTTAAGCCTCTAATAACAGGCTTTCCAATACCATTTCCTGTTCCTATATTAGTAACTCCAGCTATTTTTGATAATTTTTCAGTTAGATTTGATGCGCCAATAGCCTTATTATTCAATTGTATACTTTCCACTTTCATTACATTATGGCTTTGTAATTTATTAAATGGTGTAGAAATAATAACCTCATCAATTTCAAAAGTAGATTCGGTTAAAATGTAATTTTTAACCTCATTGTTAGTAATGGTTATATTTTCTGTTATTGCTTGATAACCCATATAAAGGATATTTATTTTGTGAGTTCCTTTTGGTAGGTTTTTGAGAGAATAATTACCATCAATATCACTAATTGTACCTTTATGAATTTGTGGTAAGTGTATTTTAACGCCACTTATTTCATTGTTGTTTTTGTCTGTTATTTTTCCCGTTAAGGTGTGTTGAGAAATGCTATTAATACTATATATAGATAGTATTAATAAAAAATATTTTTTCATTATTTTGATTTTTATGTGTTAAATGTATAATTTTATTAAAAAATAAAGATGCATAAATATTTATGCTAACACATAAGGTGGACCACGTAATAATCTTAATAAATTATGATTGTTTTTATAGGAAGAAGTGTAATAATTAAAAACTATTTTTGAAATATTTTTAACAACTACTTTTTCTGTTTTATTAGTTTGAAATAATAAAACACTTGTTAATTGGTAATGATAAGCATTACAATCATCTGTTTCAATTTTATGTAAATGAGTAACGTCATTTTTATCACAAAAAAGATGTTCGTCATCATGATGATGATGAAAACTACTAATTACTATTGGTGTAATAAATACAATTAATAGTAAAAAAGAAATGATTCTATAAATAATTTTGTTTTTCAAAACCAATATTTATTTAACACAAAGGTATAAATTAATTTATCTAATTATGTAATTAAAGTATATTAATCCGAGTTCAACCTAAACTTGCAAGCAAAGTTTTTAGCCTTTTTCTTAGGCAAGGCGTGGATTTGAAAGACTATTTTTAGTTTGAAAAGACACAACGAAGTATAAGGAAAAGGCTAAAAAACACTACGGAAAACCTTATAAATAGCAGTTTTTGAACAATAAAAGCCTTGAATTAATGATAAATCTTCGTTTTTATTATCCAAAT
>CAYOFS010000097.1:0-8265 GCA_964403095.1 uncultured Flavobacteriaceae bacterium
AATTACAATATCTTAAAGCAATCAAATTTCACTTTTCTTCTTTCTTATGAAGAAACTAGAAATACATTTTTAGCTGAACAAACAATTAATGAAGATATTAGTTTTATTACATATTTTCAAACACCTTTAACTCTGAAAGATATTAGTTTATCAATATCTAAAGGTTTCTACTTAGATATAATCAACAATAAAATAAGTATAAGTAGTAATGTAAATTTCAACGAATATTATAACTCAGTTAACCAAAATTTAATTAGTCAAGTATATTCTTCAATATATAATTTAAACGTCGAATTGAACAGTGCTTTTGAAGGCTTTTTTAACTACAAAAGTAATTTTGGAATTACTTACATAACGAATAAACAGGAGAACAATGATTCATTTATTAATAGTAATATTAATGCAAGGTTCGAATCTATTTTTAAAATTTCTAAAAAAACATATTTCAAGTTTGAAAAAGAACTTTTACTACCTAGAGGTAATAAAATAATAAAGAATCAACTTTTTTTAGATTTTTCGTTTAATCATATTAGTAACAAAATAGAGTATTTTATTTTAGCACAAAATCTCTTAAATAAGAATTCATTTAACCAAATTTATACAACTGAATTTTCTAAAAGCACATTTTCCAACAACCTTTTTAGTAGATATTTAATTGTTGGGCTGAATTATAAATTTTAAAAGCCAGTTGCCAACAACGTATAAAATTAATTGCTTGGTTCTTGCCTACTTACGAAAGTCCTCGCGGACTTTCTATCTGTGATTTATTTGCTAACTTTGGTGCTTAATCAACGCAACTAATCTTATACAATCACGTTAGGTTTCTATTGGTGTTTTGGCTTTTTATAACGAAACCCTATGAATAATACAGGTTAATTAAGCTTATAATGAATAGTATGTTCATCCATCTCTTTAAGTAAATCAGCTGAAATATGTACTTTTTTAGTTCTACTTGACATATTTAATTTTAGTTTTTTATCTTTATCATAGACTATAAAATGTAGGTTATGTTTGCCGTTATGACGTGCAAATAAATCTTCTAAAACGGTAATATTTTTTTGGTTTAGTACATCAATATCAATGTTTATAGTTATTTTTTTAGCCATTTTAGATAGAATATCTTGTAGCATTTGAACATTATTATAACCCATTCTTGCAGGACCATTATTCCAGCCTCTTTGCACCATGATTTTAATATGTAAAAAAGCACTTGGAATTAAAAAATGTTTGAACTTTAAATAATCTTCGCCAAAAATTCTAAATTCAAATGATTCATTGTAATCTTCCATAAAAAAACTTGCCCAACCTTTTCCGTTTTTAGCAATTCTATGTTGTACATTAGAAAGGATTCCTCCAAAGGTTAATTCCCTTCCAATTAATTCGTCTAAATTACTTAAATCACTAAGGTTTGCATTACAAAAATGTTTCATTTCAGTCTTGTAATCATCTAGTGGATGACCAGAAATATACATTCCGATAGCTTCTTTTTCTTTAGATAATTTTTCCATGATATTCCAAGGCTCACAAAAAGGAATAATAGGTTCATCAAATTGAACTTCACTTGTTTCGCCAAACATGGAAATCTGTGCGGAATTTTTATTTTCTTGATATTTATTTCCAAAACGAATAGCTTTATCAATAATACTTAATCCTTTTTCATCTAAGGCGTAATATTGAGAACGATTATAATCTCCAAAAGAATCAAAGCCTCCAGAAATAGCTAAACCATCAAATGCTTTTTTACTTGCAGCACGTAAGTCAACACGTTTTGCCATATCAAAAATAGATGTGATAGCACCGTTTTCTTTACGTTCGTTAATAATAGCATCAACGGCTTTACTTCCCATTCCTTTAATTGCTCCCATTCCAAAGCGAATTGCTCCTTCTTTATTTACAGAAAATTTATAGTATGATTCATTTACATCTGGTCCTAAAACCTCAATTCCCATTCGTTTAGACTCTTCCATAAAGAAGGCAATTGACTTGATATCTCTCATGTTATTTGAAAGTACCGAAGCCATATATTCAGCAGGATAATGTGCTTTTAAGTAGGCAGTTTGATAGGCAATATAGGCGTAACAAGTAGAGTGTGATTTATTAAAAGCATAGGCAGCAAAGGCTTCCCAATCTTTCCATATTTTCTCTAGAATTTCTTTTGAGTGACCATTTTTTTGACCTCTTTCCAAAAAAAGAGGTTTCATTTTTTCTAGTAAAGCCATGATTTTTTTCCCCATTGCTTTACGTAAGGAATCGGCTTCACCTTTGGAGAAATTAGCTAATTTTTGAGATAAAAGCATTACTTGCTCTTGGTAAACCGTAATACCATAAGTTTCTTTAAGGTAGCCTTCCATTTCTGGCAAGTCATAAACAATATCTTCTCGTCCATGTTTTCTGTCAATAAAACTAGGGATGTATTCCATCGGACCAGGACGATATAATGCATTCATTGCAATTAGATCGGCAAATTCGGTTGGCTTTAAGCCTCTAAGATGTTTTTGCATTCCAGCAGATTCATACTGAAATATACCAATGGTTTCACCTTTTTGAAATAGCTCGTATGTTTTTTTATCATCTAATGGAAAATCATCTGGTACTAAATCGACATTATGTATTGCTTTGATTATTTTAACGGCATCTTTAATCAGCGTAAGCGTTTTTAAACCAAGAAAGTCCATTTTTAATAAACCTGCACTTTCCACAACATTATTGTCAAATTGCGTAACGTACATGTCTGAACCTTTAGCCGTTGAAACAGGAATAAGGTTGGTAATATCTTCAGGTGTAATGATAACACCACAAGCGTGAATACCAGTATTTCTAATCGAACCTTCTAAAGCTTGTGCTTGATTGATGGTTTGTCCTAAAAGGTTATCTTCATCAGCTATAGCTCTAAGAGTATCAACAGATTCTTTTTCTTCGGTTCGTAAACTTTTAATTTTCCCAATACTTTTAGGGTCATCGCCAAAAATATTTTTAAGTTTTACTCCAGGAATTAGTTTGGTAATCTTATCGGCTTCATACAAGGGCAAATCTAAAACTCTAGCAGTATCTCTAATTGAAGATTTTGCAGCCATTGTTCCATAAGTAATGATTTGCGCAACTTGATTTGCGCCATATTTATCTATTACAAATTGAATAACTTTTTGTCTTCCTTCATCGTCAAAATCAATATCAATATCAGGTAAGGAAACACGATCAGGATTTAAAAAACGTTCAAAAAGTAAGTCGTATTTTATTGGGTCAATATTAGTGATCCATAAGCAATAAGCTACGACCGAACCTGCTGCAGATCCACGACCAGGACCAACAGAAACATCCATTTTTCGAGCTTCAAAAATTAAATCCCATACAATTAAGAAATAACCAGGATAGCCTGTTTTTTCAATAATCATTAATTCAAAATTGATACGTTCTTTAGTGCTATCATCTAAAACATCACCATAACGTTTTTTTGCGCCTTGAAAGGTTAGGTGCTTTAAGTATGCATTTTCACCACGAACGCCACCATCTTTCTCATCTTCTTTTACATAAAATTCAGTTGGAATATCAAATTTAGGTAAGAGTACATCACGAGCCAAAGTATAGGTTTCTACTTTGTCAACTATTTCTTGTGTATTGGAAATTGCTTCAGGAATATCGTGAAATAATTCACCCATTTCTTCTTGTGACTTGAAATAATATTGGTCATTATCTAGACCATAGCGATAACCACGACCTCTTCCTTTTGGTGTGGCAACTTTTTCAGCATCTTTGATGCATAGTAAAACATCGTGAGATATAGAATCATCTTTGTCAATATAAAAGGTATTGTTGGTTGCAATTAATTTTACATGATGTTTTTTTGCTAATTGTATGACAACCTCATTTACATGATCTTCATTTTCTTGACCATGACGCATGATTTCTAAATAAAAATCATTTGTAAATTGTTCTTTCCACCATATTAATGCTTCTTCAGCTTGTTTTTCTCCTATGTTTAATATTTTACTCGAAATTTCCCCATATAAATTCCCTGATAAAACTATTAAATCATTTTTATATTCTTTGATGATTTCTCTATCAATTCTCGGTACATAATAAAAGCCTTTTGTATTAGAAATAGATGACATTTTTGCCAAATTATGGTAGCCTTTTTTATTTTTTGCAAGAATTACTATCTGATAACCGTTGTCTTTATTTTTTTTATCTAAATGATTTTCACATACATTAAAAGTACAGCCAACTATTGGGGTTAGTGTTTTTTTAGGAATACCATCTTCTTCTAAATTGTCATTATGTTTTTCAACTAATTTATTATAAGCAATGGCTTCTTTGGTGAAATAAAAAGCACCCATCATGCTAAAATCGGTTAGTGCAACACCATTCATTTCATTTTTTATCGCAGCATTTATCAAGTCACTAATACTTGATGTGGATTGTAGTATGGAAAACTGCGAATGGTTATGAAGATGTGAATAGTCTTTGGTCTTTAGACTTTTATTTTTGGTTGTTGACTTACTATCTTGGCTCTTGTTTTTTGTTTTTTGGCTCTTTAGAAGTTTGCTTTCTTCTTTTAAATTAAGATGTTTTATTCCAAAATTTCCAAATGGAGATTTATTTTCTTCTTTAAATTTAGGAAGGTAATCAGCTGTTACTTTTAGCTCTTCTGAAGTGTAGTTTCCTAAACGAATTAATTCTAAAAAACATCGTGCTGTTGCTTCAACATCGGCAGTTGCATTATGTGCTTCTCCAAAGGGTTGATTAAATAATTTTTGGTGTAATTCGGTTAGTGTTGGTAGTTTGAATTTACCATATCTTCCTCCTGTAATTTGACAAAGTGAAGCTGTTTTTTCTGTACAAGTATCTAAAACAGGTATGTCTAATAAGGTTGTTTTTGTCCTTTCTCTATGAAATTCACAGCCCATTATATTTAAGTCAAATTGTAAGTTTTGACCAACTATAAAAGTAGTTTTTTCTAAAGCTTCATTAAATAATTCTAATACTTCGGTTAAAGGTTTTCCTTGTTTTTGCGCAAGAAGTGTTGAAATACCGTGAATTTGTTCAGCATCGTAGGGAATGTTAAAGCCGTCTGGCTGAATTAAAAAATCTTGCTGTTCAATTAGTTTACCAAATTCATCGTGTAATTGCCAGGCTATCTGAATACATCTAGGCCAATTATCTACATCGGTAATTGGTGCTTTCCATCGTTTTGGTAAGCCTGTTGTTTCTGTATCAAATATTAAGTAGAAATTCTTGTTCATTAAATGCCTTTACAAGAGGTTTTTTTAGTTTATTAGAAAGTTTAAAAATACAGAAATACAAAATCTAAAAAAGGTTTTTAAAAAGTAATTATTAACAATGGTAAAAAAATGTAGAGGTGAAGTTATACCAATTTAATTTCAAAATACGCTAAATGAATTTAAAATATTTTTTTATTTTTTCAACCTTTGAATTTTAAGCATAGTTTGTGCTATGGTTTAAATTTCAAGTGACGAAAAGCGGAAAAAGGTGAATAATTTATAGCGTATTTTGGTATTAAATCTAATTGTGTTAAAATCCAAGTTATAAACTTAGGTTGGTATTATTCATCATCTTCAGCTCTTTTGATAATAGCATCGGGTAATGATTTTTTTGCTTTGGCACCGAGTTTTTTAATTTTCTCAACAGATGTAATGAGGTTTCCACGACCTTCAAAAAGCTTGTTCATAGCATCTTTATAGCCACTTTTTGCTTCGTCCATTTTTTTACCAACTTTGGTTAAATCAGTAATTAGACCTTCAAATTTATCATATAAAGCACCAGCTTGTCTTGCTATTTCTATGGCATTACGTTGTTGCTTTTCATTATTCCACATGCTATCAATAGTTCGTAAAGTAGCAAGTAGCGTAGATGGTGTTACAATAACAATGTTTCTTTCAAAAGCTTTATTATAGAGCTGGTTGTCATGGTTTATTGCTACTGCAAAAGCAGGTTCTATTGGTACAAAAAGGAGTACAAAGTCGGGCGATTCAATTTCGTATAAATCTTCGTATTTTTTTTCACTTAGCTGAACAACATGTCTATTTAATGAAGCAATATGCTCTTTTAAAAATTGAATTTTTTCAAGGTCATCTTCCGTATTTACAAATTTTTCATAAGCTGTTAAAGAAACCTTCGAATCGACAATCATTTTTTTATTATCGGGCAAATGGATAATCACATCAGGTCTTAAGCGTTGTTTATCGCCATCATTAACGGTAAAGCTTTTTTCCATTTCGTATTCACGTCCTTTTTCTAAGCCAGATTTTTCTAATACACGTTCTAAAATAAGTTCGCCCCAATTCCCTTGTGTCTTACTTTCGCCTTTTAAGGCTTTTGCAAGGTTATTTGCTTCAGTACTAATTTTTATATTTTGCTCATTTAAAGTTTTTAAATGTTCGCCTAAAGCTGTATGTCTTTCAATATTTTCTTTATTGGTGTTTTCTACCTTTTGTTCAAAGTGTTGAATTTTTTCTTGTAAAGGATTTAATATCTGTTTTAAATTCTCTTTATTTTGTTCGGTAAATTTAGTCGATTTCTCTTCTAATATTTTATTGGCAAGGTTTTCAAATTCGGTAGTAAATTTTTCTTGTAATTTTTCAACTTCTTGCTTGTTTTCTTGTAGGCGTTCTTGTGTATTGTTTAATTCTGCTAATTTTTGAGTTAATTGAATGTGTAGCGAGTTTTTTTCTGTACGGATATTTTCACGTTCTGTTTTAAGTTCAGTTATTAATTTTTCAGAATTAAGCTTTTCATTTTGAACGAGTTCTTTATAATCATTAAATTGTTGCAAACTGTTTTGTTTGGAATTTTCTAATTGCTGAAAACTGGTCTGCTTATAAACATTAAATTGCTGATTGGTTTGGTTTAATCGTTCATTTAATTTGGCTGATTCTTTTTCAAATTTCAGTTTAGCAAAGAGTTTACCTAAAATAGCTCCTATAATAATAGAAACAATTCCGATAAGGATATATATAAGGTATTCGTTCATTTTTTTAGTGTTAAATACTACGAAATAAGTACTAAACTACCCTTTGTAAAAAGGTAATTTAACTACAATAGCAGAGATTTGCTTTTTACGTACTTGAATAAAAATTTTGGTTTCTTTTTTTGAAAACTCTTTTGGAACATAACCCATTCCGATTCCTTTTTTAAGGCTTGGGCTCATAGTTCCGCTTGTTACAACGCCAATTTTATTTCCGTTAGTATCTACAATGTCGTAACCTTGCCTTGGAATACCACGTTTAGTTAATTCAAAAGCAACTAACTTTTTTGTTACGCCTTCTTCTTTTTGATTTTTAAGATAAGCATCGTTTACAAAACATTTAGAAAATTTAGTTATCCAGCCTAAACCTGCTTCAATTGGCGATGTGGTATCGTTAATATCATTTCCGTAAAGGCAATAACCCATTTCTAAACGTAAAGTATCACGAGCTGCAAGACCAATTGGTTTTATACCAAAATCCGCTCCAGCTTCAAACACTTTATTCCAAATTTGCTCCACTTGATCATTCTTACAATAAATTTCAAAACCACCAGAACCAGTATAGCCAGTTGCCGAAATAATTACATTATCAATACCAGCAAAATCGTTTATTTTAAATGTATAAAATTTAATGGCTGACAAATCTTGGGATGTTAAACTTTGCATTGCTTCCACAGCTTTTGGACCTTGAATAGCAAGTAGCGAATAGTTTTTGGATAAATCACGCATTTCAGCACCAATATTTTCATTGTATTTGGAAATCCAATTCCAATCTTTTTCAATATTAGAGGCATTTACGACTAATAGATAAGTATTTTCTTTAATTCTATAACAGATTAAATCATCTACAATTCCGCCATCTTCATTAGGGAAACAAGAATATTGTGCATCTCCAATTTTTAGTTTTCCAGCATCATTACTTGTAACTTTCTGAATTAATTGTAGCGCTTTATCGCCTGAAATTAAAAATTCTCCCATATGAGAAACATCAAAAACGCCAACAGTATTACGTACGGTTTCATGTTCTATATTAATTCCTTCATAGGTTATAGGCATTTTATAACCTGCAAATTCGACTAATTTTGCTCCAAGTGATTCGTGTATGTGTGTTAAAGCAGTGTTTTTCATTTGTATTTTTTTAACTTGAGTGTAAAGGTATTTTATTTTTTAATAAATTCGTAATCATTTCTTTTAAAATTAATGAAAGTATAATATTATGTTATAGAGGAATTAACCCTAATTATTCACAAATTTTCTATTACAAAGCCAAACTACCTGCTATA
>CAYOFS010000098.1:0-8106 GCA_964403095.1 uncultured Flavobacteriaceae bacterium
AAGCGGGTTTTGGTGGTGTAAATAGGTATAAAAGCTTAGAAGGTTTTAATAATTCGGATATGATTATTGAAACAAGTAAAAAGCTTGACATCTTATCAAAACAAATAGTTATCCAATCAAGATCATTAGATGAAGTTGTTAAATTAGCTAAGAACAAATCAGAAATGTTAGCTTCTATACCTGCTATTATGCCTATTGAAAAAGAAAACCTGTCAAGAATGGCTTCAGGGTATGGTATGCGAATGCACCCAATATTAAAGATTAGAAAAATGCATTATGGTATGGATTTTTCTGCAAAAAGAGGTACGCCAATTTTTGCTTCGGGTAATGGTAAGATTAAAAAAGCAAAGCGTTCTAGTACTTATGGTAATGTGCTTTATATAAATCATGGATATGGATATGAATCAAGATATGCTCATATGTATAAGTTTGCTAAAGGTATTAAAAAAGGTAAAAAAATAAAACGTGGCGATTTAATAGGTTACGTTGGTAATACTGGTCGCTCTGTTGCACCACATCTACATTATGAGGTTTTATATAAAGGTAAACATGTAAACCCTATTGACTTTTATTTTGGAAACCTTTCGGCGGAAGAATTTGCTGCTATGCAGGAATCATCGGAACAAGATGGTCAATCTTTAGAGCGATAAGTTATTTCGTTTTTAAATTCTCAAAATTCATTTCTTGCCAAGAACTATTTTTTAAAATAGCTAAGTGATTATTGTACTTGTTTTTTAATTTACATCATTACTGAAAGTATGTGTAAACAGTTAAAATTTATTAGCTTATTGTTTTTAATTTACGTTTTCTTCTTTCTCTATAAAACAAAACCAATCCAAAAAGTAAGACTAAAATTATAGTGCTTGGTTCACTCATGCGTTGCGTATCTTCACCAACATCTAAAGATTTATTAGCCTTTAAAACTTGCTCTTGTTTCTTTTTTAGCATTGCTTTTTGGGCTTCATTTTCAACAACAATAAATGAAGTTACTGGCGACATTATTTTTGACATAAAGCTATACTTTACTAATTGCAGCCAACCTTTATGTGAAGTTTCTGGATGCAAAATTTGTGAATTCCACATGCCTTGCATTGCTAAAGCAGAACTCCAATTGTTTTCTTTAATTTCATGTTCAAAAGTTGTAAAATTATCCTTTTTTAGTAAAACACTTGGTTTGTTATTATTACTTAAATAATGGATTTTCTCTCTGTATGTATACTCTAAAACGGTATTTTCTAAATCAATTTTAGTGTTTTTAGTAATAGTGTTTTTAGAATGGCTTAGTAATGAATGTGCATCGATCATTCCTGTTTTGTGTAAATTATAAAATACATCTGTTTCTGGAAAAGTGTTTTTAAAATCGGCAAAATCATTTTTTAATATTGCCTTTTGAATACTATCAGTAAGCACAATTAATATTGGATACGTTTTTACTTTATAGGAATTGATTAAAGTTTTTTTAATTGCTCTATCTAAAAAGAAAGATCCTTTAAAGGTTTGTTTTTCTATTTCTTGCTCCCAATTATTAAAATCTATTGTTTTTGTATAAGAATTTACAAAGCTTATTTTAGCATTTTCACTTTGAAATTTATGTTTATTTAAAACTTTGTGAATACTTCTTTTATAATCCGAAATTAATTCTTTTTTATTGTTAGAGACATCTACTAAAAAGTGAAAATATGGCTTTCTTTTAACTCTTTTTAGTGCTTCTTTTCGTTTAGCAGAAACATAAATAACATTATCCGTTTCTATTATTTCATTTTCAATTATTTTAGAATTATCTCCAAGTTTAATTAAATTACCATCTAAAAACAGTTCCATTGGTTCTTTATGTAATATTTCTATTCCTGTTTTTCTTACTTCATTTTTTGCAAACGGAAAAACACGAAAAGCAACTTTATTACCTGTTAAATAATATAAAATTCCTGGATCACGATTGGTATTTCTTATCTGATTAAAAACCCACATAGCCGATTTTTTTTCGGCAAGAATTCCCATTTCTTTTCTGTCGCCAACATACAGATAATAATCGCTTATAAAACTACCAATAGGCAAATCAATCGTAGTAACATATTCTACAAATCTACTTGTATCACTATTATTTGTTATTTCTAAATCAATCCAAGTTTTCCAAGCTTTTTGAGTTTCATCATAAGTGCTTTTTGTAGAAATATTGGTGATTTTTGTTGTCTTATTTCGGATGTTTTCACTTCTTAAGTTTATTGGTTTTTCATCAAAAAATATTTTTTCGATAGTATTTATCTTTTTATCCGATAAGGTTAAATTATCTAAAACTATCCATTTAAAAAATGTAGATAAATAAGGAGTTTGTGTTCCGAAAATTCCACCACTATTATTCCGCCTTTTATCTTTATTTAATTTTATAACATTTAATGTTTTTTGAAGTGATTTTGTATCAATATCATAATCTTTTAAATAATTTGGCGTGTAAACATAATCTAATGTTTTATTTAAAACTCTTCTATCATTTTGATATAATAAAGTAATGAATAACGGAATAATAGTAATTCCTATAAAGGCAATTAACCTAATATAATTTATAGATAAATGGCTTTTTAAATATTTAAAATCCTTTGAAAGTTCGTTTATATGAATTACGAAAAGTAATAATGGAGATAACATTAAAAAACCTATTCCAAATGCTATAATTGCAACAACTGATAATGGTAAAAATGGTAGAAATACCATAAAAAAGTAAAAAGTATAAGAGAAAGTAACTACTCTTCCGAAAAACAAAATAATTCTATATGATTTATTTTTAATATTAGGTAAACAAAGTAAAACTCCATTAAATATGGCTAATAAATAATACCATATTGAAGTAAAATTACCAAAAATACCAGCTTCTGAAATAGAAAACTTATTAAATAAAAGTCCGTTATTTACAGCTAAACCAATTAGTGGTAAAATAATGGTAATTGGTATTTTCCAAGCTAATTCATATTTTTTCCATGTTTGAGATTTTTTAGAAACAATAATATATATTGCTCTAATTAAGAAAAACAAAAAAATCAAAGTCCCAATTATTACAAATATCATCATTACATGATGTCTAAATTTATAGTTTAGAGGTTTCCATAACGGAAGAATAATTTGTGAAAACAAATACCAAAATATTGGAATAACAACTGCTAATGCAAGACTTTTCCATGCTTTTTGTTCTTGTATTTTAGATGTAAAATGAATAGCCAAAACAAATAATGAATATATTAAAGTTGGCATTAAAAATGTACCAATGTATAAAATCATTTCGCCAGAAATCATCCATCTTGGAATAGACCAAGGTATTATTTCTCTTGCATATTGACCATAAATATAAATAAACGGAATATAGGTTAGCAAGGCTATAAAACCATAAAATATAGATACTTGCTTGTTTTTAAGTATTAAAAAAATGGCATAAACAAAATTTATAATAGTCAAAACTGCTAAAACTCCAGTGAAAATTGTCCAAACACGAATGTTTTCTGGTTCTAATAATGATTTTATAATATTGTATTGACCGTAAAAAAGGAAAAACAATAAAATGATTGGTAAAGTATTAATTATAAATATCCATTTAGGATTTAGTAGATTTTTCATGATTTTTTTATTAGTTGTTTTTCTGTGAAAATATAGATTAATATTAAAAAAATTAGGTTGGTTATTATACCAATAGCTTCGTGAATTGTATGATTTGGTAAAATATTATTGATTTTATCTTGAATAACTATTGATGTAAATATTCGGGATACATTTATAAATATACTTACTACATACGCTACAAATAATGAAATAGGAATAATGAATATTTTATATTTACCGATATGTTTTAAAGCTAAAAAAGAAAGCATTATGAAGATTAACAACCATAGATTAAAACCAGAACAAGATTTGTCAATCGATATATTTAAGTTTTTAAAAAAATATACATTTTCAATATATGTAGAATGTTCACCCGTAATTATAGTAATTATCTTATTTATAGGGCTTAATAAAAATAGTAAATCATCGCTACTACTTAATGTATACGCATATTTTAATACTGCAAAAATTATTGCTGCAAAAATATAATAGAATATGTTTTTGTTATTTATCATTTTTAAAAAGAACATAGATTGCTTTTCTACAAATCTAATTATTCATTTACTATGTGTTTATTTTAATTTATAGTTGCTTTTATCAAATTGACAACCAAGATTGAAAAGCACTTTGCTTCTCAAAGTATGTTTGTAAAAAAATAGTTATTTGTTATTTCTAATTAATTTTTCAAGTGCATTGATATGTTTTTTAAATTCTACTTTTCCCAATTTTGTTAAGCTATATTTTGTATTGGTTTTTTTACCAATAAATTGTTTTTGAATAAGTACATATTCTACCTTTTCTAAAGCTTTTATATGGCTCGCAAGGTTTCCATCGGTTACATCTAACAATTCCTTTAAAGTGTTAAAATCCACATTTTCATTTACCATAAGTGCAGACATAATACCTAAGCGAACTCGGTTGTCAAAGATTTTATTTATGTTTTGGATTAGTGACACTATATTTTAGTTGTGAATTTTAAATTAATCTTCTTGTTTGGTAATTTTATTTTTTTCTTTAATATACATTATTGTTCCGTAAATTATATGAAATACTCCAAAACCTATCGCCCAAAAATACAAGCCATAACCAATATAATTCATTGCTATTAAACCAATAATTATTTCGGCAATACCTAAGTATTTAACGTTACTAAACGTAAAATTACTTGCACTTACAATTGCCAAACCGTAAAAAATTAAAGTAGCAGGAGCAATAAAACCATAAAAACCTTGATTTAATAATATTAAGCTAAAAATTCCACCAGTCATTAAGGGAATAGCAAAATGAAATAACAAACGTTTTGTTGTACTGTTCCATATAGTTTGACCTTCTTTTGCTGCTTTTTTCTTTGTAAGAATAAAAGCGGTGATTATAGACAAAACAGCAACTCCAATAGCAATAGCTATAATTTTAACTTCCACTCCATTTGGATTTATGGTATTGTTTTCATAATCAAAATCTTGGTAGTTCTTTAATAGTTGACTGCCTAAATATGCTCCAATTAAGGCATAAACACCTGCTAAAATCCCAGTTAAACCACTTAAACTCATAAAACGAGTAGAACGGTTCATGATGTTTTTAATTTCGGATAAATCTTGTAAATAATCTTTTTCTTGCATAATTAAAAGTGCTTTGAAATGCAAAGTTATCATTTATTTTAATAATAACAATAAAAATGTTACTTTTATTTTTACGAACCCCTTAGAAAATTATTTTTTAGACAAGTCAGAACCTTTGCAATCCGTTTGTATTTACGTTAAGTCATTACCAAAAGTAGAAAAAATGCCTTTTACTATTATAAATTAAAACCATTGTGCTATACCAATTCAACATCTCAACCCTAATTATTCACAAATTTTCTATTACAAAGTCAAACTACCTGCTATAATTGAAAATGCTCGAAATTGGGCTATAATTATTTAAAAATGATAAAATATATTGCTTATCCCGACTTGGAGAGTGTGGATATTTTTTTGTTAAAAGAGGTGTTTTTGGAAGCTTTGTGTCTTGTCTAAGAAAAATATTTAAAATTTTAATTGCAAGTTTAGGTCGAAATCAATATTTAATACCAACGTTTCTTTTTCTTCTTACTTGCCGTTGATTTTCTTCCTTTTTTATGTTTTGATCCAGAGCGTTTTTTAGGTTTATCGTCTGGTTTTTGTTCTAACGGATATGGATGTTCTGTTTCTACAGAAATAGCTTTGTTAAGTAGTGTTTGAATACTTTTAACATACGATTTTTCATCTCGAGAACATAAAGAAAAGGATTGCCCTTTTGCTCCTGCACGACCAGTTCTACCAATTCTATGTACATAGGTTTCGGGTATATTTGGCATATCAAAATTAATAACAACATCTAAGTTTGTAATATCAATTCCACGTGAAGCAACATCGGTTGCAATGAGTATATTTACTTCATTATTTTTAAATTTATCTAAAGCTTCGTGTCTTACATTTTGTGTTTTATCGCCATGAAAACTTACTACTTCGTATCCATTGCGTTTTAGCGTTGTTTCTAGTTTGTCAACACCAAATTTTGTACGTCTGAAAATTAGAATATTATTTTTTGTGCTATCTGCCTTCCTACTAGTTAAACCTCTTAAAAGATGTAAACATAATTCCATTTTTTTTCGTTTTGGAACGTAGAATAATTTTTGTGAAATATTTTTTGTAGCAGATGCAGTTGTAGTAATTTTTATGGTAATAGGTTCTTGTAAAACATTTGTGGTTAAATCAATTACTTTTTGTGGCATTGTTGCCGAAAACAATAAAATCTGTTTTTGTAATCTAGTAATTTTCACAATTTTATTTACATCGTTTATAAAACCCATGTCTAGCATTAAATCTGCTTCATCTAAAACTAGAGTTTCTATATAATCTAAATTTACTTTTTCTCTTTTAAATAAATCTAACAACCTTCCTGGAGTTGCTATTAGAATATCCACTCCTTTTTTAATTTGATCAATTTGTGGTTCTATGGAAGTTCCACCATAAACTACCGTAGAACGTAGATTGGTGTATTTTCCGTATTCTTTAAAATCTAAATTTATTTGCTCAGCTAATTCTCTTGTTGGACTAATAATTAAAGCCCTAACTATTTTTTTACGTTTAGCGGCATCCTGATTTTTAAGTAAATTTTGTAAAATTGGTAAAGCAAAAGCTGCTGTTTTACCTGTTCCTGTTTGAGCAGAGCTGATGACATCTAAGCCTTCTAATACAACTGGAATTGCTCTTACTTGAATCGCAGTTGGTGAATCATAACCTAATTCAGCTACAGCTCTAAGAATTGTTTTATGTAACCCAAGCTCTTTAAAAGTCATATTTTAGTTTTCAATTGTTGTTGTTTGATAATAAACTTATAAACTCAGTTATACCATTTACATTTTAAAATAAGATGAAAAAATGAACTGTGTAGCATTCACAAACACTTAATAAAATATAAAATCGCAAGTAATTATTTTAATATATAAACTGCCAATTACTAACTGAACACTGCTTTACTATTATCTATTTTTTATGTTCAAAAACGTGAACATCTCTCTGAGGAAATGGTATTGAAATTCCTGCTTTATCTAAGGCTGTTTTACATTCTTCTAAAGTATCAAAGTATACATCCCAATAATTTGTAGGTTGCGTCCAAGGTCTTACTGCTAAATTAACTGAGCTATCTGCTAATTCAATAACATTAACACTTGGAGCAGGATTTTTTAATACATTTGGATCTCTATTCATAACTTCTAGCAATATTTCTTTTGCTTTTTTAATATCGGCATCATAAGAAATACCGATAGTTAATTCTACTCTAAATTGTCCTTTTGTAGAATAATTAACAATATTACCATTAGATAAAGCACCATTTGGAATAAAAGCCGTTTTATTACTTGGCGTTAAAATACGTGTATTAAATATCTGAATTTCTTCAACTTCACCAAAAACACCTTGAGTTTCTATTAAATCACCAACTTTAAAAGGTTTAAAAATCATTATAATTGCTCCGCCAGAAAAATTACCAAGTGAGCCTTGTAAAGCCATACCAATAGCAAAAGCCATTGCTCCAATAGCAGCAACAAGCATTGACTCCTTAACAATACCTAATTTTAAAATAGTTGCTAAAACCACTGCGAATTTCATCACCATTTTTAATAAATCTATAGAAAAATGTCTTAAAGTTTCATCAACTTTAAAACGTTTCATTAACTTGTTAAGAATGTTAGAGATGATTTTAACTAACCAAAAACCAATAACCAGTATAGCAATAGCTATAAGGATTTTTGGACCAAAATCTTCTGCCCAAGCTAGTGTTTTTTTACTATATCTACCAAGTAAATCGTTTATTTCTGTAATGTCTGTTGTTTGTAAAGGCATGATGTTTTTTTGACAAAAATAATAAATTAACCCGTATTACTCATGGTTTTTTGTAATGAAAAGTTCAAATACAAATAAATATGAGGAACGTAAATATTTTTTAGTGAAAGAAACCTAACGAAGTGGTTCACGAATACAAAAACAAATATAAAATGAA
>CAYOFS010000099.1:0-8014 GCA_964403095.1 uncultured Flavobacteriaceae bacterium
TGAAATGGAACTGATTTCTGAATCAGAATATACAGAAAAGAAAAAAGCAATTTTAAGTAATATGTAAATTTAAATATAAAAAACAATCATTATGGAACCAGGATGTTTAAAAAGTATCGTGAAATTATTTTTAGTAATTATATCTATTGGCTTGTTCGTAGGTGTACTTTATAATATATTAATATGATAAAAAACCTATATATGTTAGCTATGTTATTTCTAGTTGTAATAGTAAGTTATACTAAAAAAAACTGAAACTACCAAGTTGTCTGACAATGAGTTTATCGAATTTATTTCTGATACCAATTTCAGAAAAACGATTTTTAAAATAGATAGTTTGACTAACGTAAGCAATTTTTCCACACATCAAACAGGACATTCATCAAAAGGGTATTAAAGAAAGAGCTAAAAAGGCAAAGGCACTTTTTGAGGCCTATATGGATGATAAATGGTGTGAAAAAGAAGAGTGATATAATGAACGAATAAAAAATGAAGAGCATTTATAGAAGTCTAACATACACAATCACAACATTACTAATATCTTGTATTGCAGTATATTTGTATACTGTTTCTCTAGTAAGTGGTTCAAATTATAACAAATACAATCTAGGAGACGGTTTATTTGTTAGTGCAATAGAACTCTTAATTTACTTAGGCTTAAGTACTCTTTTTCTACAAAAAATTATTCAAAATAAATGGCGAATATTACTGAGTACATTTTTGTGTTTAGTTCTATTGCAAAAATTGCTTTTTAATGTGGCATCTAGTGTCTGCTAAGTATTTGGAGCAACTTGGACTACTATGGAAATTCGGTTTGAACTTGTGTTATATTATAAAGAAACTATTTTATTACTTAGTATGTCAACAATTATCTATTATCTTTTACCTCGGTTTTTAAGAAATAAAAATGCATTAATTAATATTTAAAAGTGGTAAAATTAAAGAAGTAAGAACTTACTTAAATGGTAAAATAACGGTAGACCACAAGGGGAATGTCGTACAAATTCTTTAACTTAAATATTAGGATGAGTCAAACTTACAAGAGATGCTGATTTAGCAGATTCAAATCTACATAAACACGACGCCTATAAAGCGAATACTATCACTTACAAAACAATTTTGTTTAACAAACTTAATATTCATAAATTGTGCTTCTAATAAGCACACAATGATAAAAACATATTATAAAAAAGAAAATATTACAGTTTGGTATTTTTTACTCGCACTAACTATTGGTTTAATAATTTTTGGTTATGTATTGGCTCGCTATTTTGTGTGGCAAGTATTGCCATTAATTATTATGGTTGTTGGTAAAATCTATAACCTTTCTAAAAACAATGTCACGCCAATTATAGAATTAAACGACACTGGTTTAACAACTATCAATGCGGTGTTAGGAGATAAATCTTATGCTTATGAAGATATTAGTGAAGTTCATTTAAACTCAAAAGCATTCAATGGTTATATAAAACTAAAGTCAACAAAGAAAAAAGTACGTATTGATTCTGTAGCTATTGATTTAATAGACCAACAAGAAATAATGAATTTAGTAAATACTAAAATTTCAAATAAATAATAAACAATTATGAATGGCAATAAAAAAAGAGTGCTATACTCAAGTTTAAAACAAAATTCAATTATCGAAGGTATTGAATTGCCAATTAATTGGGAAAAACTAAACCCTGAAGAACTTAAACTAAAAGCAAGAGAATCTATATTAGAACTCTCAAACAGTTCAAATTCTGATTTTAAAGCACAAAAATTAGGGTTTAAAAACGCTAAACATTTAATGGATTTATGTTTTGATTATATATTAAAATAAATTATAGATTACAGACTACTAAATGAAAAGCACACTTCTAATACTAATTGCACTCATCGCCATAAATACAATGGCACAAAAAGACACGATTTATTTTAACAAACATTGGCAAAAAACAACCAAAGACAAAGCAAGATATTATCGTTTAATTCCTTTAGAAAAAGTAGGTGATTTATATAAAATTACCGATTTTTATTTAAACGGAAATCCGCAAATGGAAGGTTTTTGGAGTGATCTTAAAAACGAATTACTCGAAGGTGAAACCAAATGGTATTTTGAAAACGGCAAGTTGTCTGAAGTAACAACCTATAGAGACGGATTGAAACACGGTCTTTCAAAAACGTATATTGAAAATGGTGATTTAAAAACCGAAGGAACTTACGAACATAAATTTCCAGTAAATGGGACTTTTATTACACCTTGTACCGATTGCGATGTATCGTTATACGAAAATGAAAAAAAAATAGCAACCTATCGCTATTATAAAAACAGCACAATAATTGCCCAAAAAAGTACAGAACCAGATGCCGATGATAATTACGAAAATTTTTTCTACGATAGAAATGGCGTAGAATTCGCACACGTAACAATGACATTGTATCAAAAACCCATTAACGGAAAAATGGTGTATTACAATACCGATAAAAACAGAAAAATAACAATAGTTGAAAATTATGCCAATTTTAAAGACGGAATTTTACAAGGCGAAGCCGTAAATTATAATAACGATGGAAAAATAATAGCCAAAGGAATTTACAAAGACGACAAACCTTTTAACGGAAGTTTTACAAACTATATAGACAGTACAATTAAAAATTATAATAACGGTATTTTAAATGGCGAAGAACTTTTTTATTCCGATAAAAACAAATTGGTAGCAAAAGGAATTAATAAAAACGGCAAGCGTTGGTCTGGTCAGTTTTACGATGTTTATTATGACAATTTTCACACCATTGTAAATTATAAAGATGGAGAAATGTTAGGAAAGCAAGTGAGTTATTATACTACGGATTTCGAAAAAATAGCAGAAACATCGCACATAAAAAACAGCAAGAAAAACGGGAAAGTCATTGCGTATAACAAAGAAGGAAAACGACTTTCTAAAGGAATTTATAAAGAAGGAAAACAATGGACTGGCAGTTTTTATGATTTTTATTACCACCAATTATCATCCTTAAAAGAAGGTGTAAAACACGGTAAATTCATCTATTACACTACAAGTGGAAAATTAATAGAACAACAAGAATATAAAGACGGAAAATTAGAAGGCACTGTACTTTCATCTGGTCATTTTAAAGACAATAAATGCAAATGCTATTACAAAAAAGGAGAACCATTCAAAGGCGAAGTTTGCAATGATAATAATATTACAACTTATAAAAAAGGCGTGATAACTAAATTAGTAACATACGATTATAATGATTTAGCAGTCATAGAATCAATTACAGAATACAAAGACACGAAACGTTATAAAGAAATTTATTTTGTAAAAGAAAAAAAATACGAACTTATTTATAAAGACGATAGAGGTTACGAAGGTGTACGATACAACAGTTACAACAATGCCTTTTACACCTATAAAAAAGGCTTATTAGAAGGTCCGTTTTCAATGACTTTAGGATATTCCAGCATTACAGTTTCGGGAAATTATAAAAACCATAAACACCACGGGATTATAAAGTTTAAAGATAGTTACGCTAATAAATCGACCACTTGTACCTACAAATATGGGGAACCAATAAACGGAACAATACTAACCGAAAAAGGCGCATTGAGTTATAAAGACGGTCTGAAATTTGGACAAGTAATTGAAGTGGAAGATGTCTTTTTATATAAAAATGGCGAACGAGAACTGATTTATAATACTTTAGAAAAAGACTACAAAAAAGGAAAGATTGAAGGCAAAGTAACCTACTTTATAGATGATAAAGTAGTAAACACAAATACCTATAAAAACGGCAAACCTTTTAACGGCACTTTTTATAAAGATCAAAAATTTATAGAAAACTATAAAAACGGAGAACTACAAACACTTACTTGTAACGCACATCCTTACACAGTTATAGAGGACTACACAAACAAGGTAATATCTAAAGTTCAGGTAACTAAAGAGGATGTAGAGCCTTATATTGGTTATTACAAATCTGGCAAAAGATATAATGGACTTTTCTTAAATTTTGATGATAAAAGATTTCCAACACAATATATCATTTCAGCATATAAAGAAGGTCTTAAAAACGGACTGGAAAAAAAATATGATATTAATGATGATTTTAAAGAAGACTTAATTAGTACAAAAACCTATAAAAAGGACAAATTAATTAAAGAAGTTTGGCATAATTATTATGTGAATACTTCGCAAAAAGTGGAAGGTTCTTATGAAAATGAAAAACCACACAATGGTTATTTTTATGCTATAGATAACAATACCTTTAATATTTTTCATTTTAAAGATGGTATAAAAGAAGGCAGGCAATATGTTGGATATTTAAAAGAATTAGCATTTGTAAAAACAGACAGTATTACCTATAAAAAAGGAAAACCATTTAAAGGAAACGAAGTAACCTATAAATACAACTCAAAATTTGTACAAAAATATGAAAATGGTAAAGCCGTTAAAACCGAAATTCTAAATAATTATGGCGATAACGTCAAAGCAATTGCAACTTATTCAGACGATGGTATTGTAACCAAAACCACTTCAGGAAAAGTAGTAAACCAACTTGTCTATTTAGATAAAACTAAAGAGAAAGCAAGAGTAATACTATACAAAGATTTAAAGAAAGTAGGCACATTAGAATACAATAAAGATAAAATAACAAAGTTAGATCTTGCTTTTAGAGAGGCAGGTTTAGACTTAAAATACTATATCGACAAACAAGGTAAAGTAACCATAAAAGCCAGAAATATAAAATACAGTATTATTATTCATCCAATATTTGAAACTGGAAAAAATTTTTATTTTACCGATTTTTTAGATGTAGAAAACCTGTTTATGAATTCTGATACAGATGTTTCTGCCGCTTTTTATTTAGACAAAATGAAAGAACCCATAAGTCATTGCATTATTAAAAAAGGAAAACCCTATAATGGAATTATTCTCCAATACAACGAGGATAAAAAAACCTATGGTTATAAAAAATATAAAGAAGGTGAACTTGTTGAAAAAGTAAGAGGTTTAACGAGAAAGAAGTTAATTGAAATCTTGAAGGATGAATAAAATAGCCAATTGTTACTTATTTGCCATTGATGTTTGGGGCGTTATTTTTTAATATTTACAAGTTTTTTTTCTAAAAACATATCAAAGAAAACCTAATAAAGTGTGAATTAGTAGTTTTATGAAACTTGCCTTTTTTTTTAGGGTGTTTGGTGGAATTTTGGAAGCAAAGAAATGAGGTGTGAAAAACTAAAAAGCAACAAGAAATTAAACGACTCATAATTAATTTATCAAATCTTATGGATTCTTTTACTTAAACCTTAGGTCAAACCAAACAACTATAAATACAGATTTATAAGATTCAAATCTACAAAAATTCTACATCTATAAAACGAACACCTCCATTTACAAAACCGTTTTCTTTTTATTCTTTTATTCTTGGATATTTACAGGAATTTTTAACGCAAAATAAATACTTCTAAAAAAAATCGATATGAAACTTATAAAAATTAGTGTTACAACATTGTTATTGTTACTTAGTTTTTTTGTGCAAGCACAAAAAACAAAAGATAAGGAGGAAGTTCTCAAACCTTTTGGTTCTTATTTAAAAGAAAACAATATACAAAAGCAAAAAAAAATAACACAAAGCACGTTTAGCACATTAGCACCCGAAGATGATTTTGTTACTTATTGGAAAACAGATGCAATTAATAGTAATCCTGGTGGTCTGCCAATTACTGGACCCAACCAAATAAGAATAGCCGCAGGAGCAGGTTATACTTTTAATTATGATGTGAACTGGGGTGACGGTAATGGTTGGAGTGATTTAGGTGTAACTGGATTCATTACCCATACATACGCTACTCCAGGTAGTTATGAAGTTCGAATTCGCGGTATATTTCCACACTTGGTATTTAATGACACGAATACTACTGCTGCTAGCGGTTTTCCTCGCACCGATAATGAAAAACTTCTAGAAGTTAGGCAATGGGGAGATGTACAATCGCAAAGTATGTTTATCTCTTTTCAAGAATGTGAGAACTTAACAACATTTCCAGCTGTAGGTGTGCCAAACCTTAGTGCTGTGTCAGACATGACTGCTATGTTTGTTAGCTCTAAGAACTTTACAACAATTCCAAACATTGAAGTCTGGGATACTTCAAATGTAGTTCTTATGAAGGCTACATTTCAAGATACAAACTTCAATCAAAATATCGGTAACTGGAACACAGCAAGTGTAACGGACATTTCATATATGTTTAGGTTTTGTGATACTTTTAATCAAGATATTGGTAATTGGAATACAGGAGCAGTAATAACTATGGAAAGGACTTTTCAAGGTGGTTTTTGGGGGGATTCAATGTTTAATCAAGATATTGGTAATTGGGATACAAGTAGTGTAAGAACTATGAAAGCAATGTTTCTTAGAGCTCGTAGATTTAATCAAGATATTTCTTACAAACCTGCAACGGGTGCTTGGAATACAAGTGCAGTAGAAGTCATGACTACTATGTTTCGGAATGCAACCGTTTTTAATCATGATATAGGTAACTGGAATGTTTCAAGTGTAAAAAAGATGGATGGCATGTTTCTAGGTGCTGATGAATTTAATAAATACATTGGAGAATGGGATACTTCAGATGTAGATGATATGAATGGGATGTTTCGGGGAGCAGAAAAGTTTAACCAAGATATTTCATATAAACCTGCAACAGGAGCTTGGAATACTCATAAGGTAACTACAATGGAAAATATGTTTAAATACGCTCCAAAATTCAATCAAAATATTGGTAATTGGAAAATTAATGCATTAACCAATGCTAGTGAAATGTTTAAGTCTTTTTTTTCACATGATTTTTCAATAGTAAATTATGACAATTTATTGATAGGTTGGAATGCAGGAACACATTTAAACAACGTGCCATTGGGTGCTTATACCGATTGGTGTTTAGGTAATGCCGCAAGAACAGCCTTAATTGGCGATGGTTGGGTTATGACAGATGGAGTTTTAGATTGTTCTGTGCCAAGTTGTACCAGATTAAATACACCTGTAAATGGAAGTACTATTCCAATAACCAATAGAACATTAACATGGGATTTAATAAATAATGCAACAAGTTATCGTTTAATTGTAGGAACTACGCTTGGAGGAAATAATGTTGTTGACGTAACAGTAGCAACAAATTCATATACGCATGGAATTGATTGGGTAGAAAATCAGATTTATTATGTTGCCATTACACCTATTAATCATGTAGGCTCACCAACTGGTTGTTTAACTGATTTTTTCAGAACAGAATGTACTATAGTTACACCAGAATTCACACAAGTTGCACCAATCTGTGCTGGTGAAACGCTAACTACTTTACCAGCGACTTCTTTAAACGGAATAACAGGAACTTGGTCGCCTGCTTTGAATAATAATGCAACTACCACATATGCTTTTACACCAACTACAGGTCAATGTGTGTCAACTACAAATACAACAATGGAAATTATTGTAAATTCATTAATTGTACCAACATTCACACAAGTTGCGCCAATTTGTGCTGGCGAAACCTTAACTGCTTTGCCAACGACTTCTTTAAACGGAATAACAGGAACTTGGTCGCCTGCTTTGGATAATACGACAGATACAACCTATACTTTTACACCAACTACAGGTCAATGTGTAGCAACTACAAATACCACAATGGAAATTATTGTAAATTCATTAATTGTACCAACATTCACACAAGTTGCACCAATTTGTGCTGGCGAAACTTTAACTACTTTGCCAACGACTTCTTTAAACGGAATAACAGGAACTTGGTCGCCTGCTTTGAATAATAATGCAACTACCACATATGCTTTTACACCAACTACAGGTCAATGTGTGTCAACTACAAATACAACAATGGAAATTATTGTAAATTCATTAATTGTACCAACATTCACACAAGTTGCGCCAATTTGTGCTGGCGAAACCTTAACTGCTTTGCCAACGACTTCTTTAAACGGAATAACAGGAACTTGGTCGCCTGCTTTGGATAATA
>CAYOFS010000100.1:0-7768 GCA_964403095.1 uncultured Flavobacteriaceae bacterium
CAAATTTCAACCATAGTAATAAGTTATTGTTGAAATTTGAAGTGCAGGAAAACGTGAAAAGACAAATAATTTATAGCGTATTTTGATGTTGAATTGGTATTATTTTCTCAACACTTCACGTAAAGAAACTTTCTTACCATTTTTAATAGCCACAATTAAACAATTTGGATATTTTTCCTTGGCTTTTTTATGCATGTTTAAAATAACATTGTAATCGTTCGTGTTTCCATAATAGTATTTATAGTAACTGCCTACTTTCACCCTTTCAACATCTTTCAAACCTCTAAAATTATAGCTTTTTAATGCTACTTTACGCTTACTTGAAGATAACTGAACCTTGAACTTTACACCTTTATAAATTCGATTATTATTTGTAGAACTCGTTTTACTTTTAGATTTAGCTTCTGTTTTATTATGTTTTTTTACTGGTTTAACATAATTTAATTTATAAACATCACTAGTAGATTTATCAAATTTGAATTTTACAATAAAGGCATCTTTATATCCCTTTTTAATAGCTTTTAAACGTAATTTTCTAGCTTTTTTAACATCACTAGTAACGCCGTGAAAATATTTATAAACATTACCAACTTTCACACGCTCTATAGCTTGTAAACCTTTAAAGTTATAAGCCTTTGTTTCAATTTTTTTTCTACTCGTAGCTATTTGTATTTTATAATATTTAGAAGCCGTTTTAGTTGTAACTGACTTTATGTTTCCAGGCTCATAACTACTTGCAACAACAGGACTTGAAGTTACTTCAACACTATTTTTTTCCAATCGTTTTTTATAGGTAAGTATCGCTTTGTAAATAGCTTCGGCTATTTTACGTTGCCCTAAAGATGTATTTAGAAATTTTTCTTCATTTTTATTCGTCAAGAAACCAATTTCAATCAAAACACTTGGCATATAAGTGTCATAAAGAACGGCTAAATTACCTTGATTTATACCTCTGTCTTTTCTTTTAGCAACAGTTTTAAATTTATTTTGAACAATACTAGCAAATTCAATACTTCTATCTAAATAATCTTCTTGCATTAAAGTTAACCCAATAAGAAACTCTTGTGAATTTGGATCATTAGGGTCAAACTTATAATTTTTTTCTATATTATCTTCAAGCTTTACTACAGCATTTTCTCGTTTAGATGTTTCTAAATTTTTTGCGGTTCTACCCATTCCTAAAACATAAGTTGTAGTTCCGTAAGCATTAGTTACTGCTGAATTACAATGAATAGAAATAAACAAATCGGCATCAGCTTTATTCGCAATTTTACCACGTTTATGAAGTTCAATAAACTTATTAGTATCTCTTGTGTAAACTGTTTTTATACTTGACTCTTTTTTTAATAATGCGCCAAGTTTTTTGGTTACTTTTAAAACAATATCTCTTTCGTAACTGTTTTTAAAAGTACTTAAACCTAAGGTTCCTGGATCTTTTCCTCCATGACCAGCATCTAACACAACCGTAAATTTATTACTTTGAGCGTAAACACTACTAGTAAGCAGATTAAAAGCACTAACTATAAGTATAAATACTAAAAGCTTGAAATTTGGTAAAAATTTAATATTTTGTTGTGAACTCATCAATTAATTTTAATTATTTTTGACCTATTAATTTTATCTATTCAATAATTGAGCCATAAAAGGCAAAAATACTATTTAAAAGCATTGCTAACAAATATAAAATACATACTTTTTTTAAGTTTTTTTTTCTTTATAGGATTAAGTAAAACACTTGCACAAGATATTACTAAAGAGAGAACGTTGCCAAAATCAGAAAATTTTAATACGAGCAAAAAAAAGGCTGTTAAAATGGATTCAATTCCTTTAAAGGAAAAAGATAGCATTAAAACAGATACTATTCATGTAAAAAAGGAATTGCTTGAAGATATTATAACCGATAAAGCTAAAGGATACAAATCTATCAACATGAAAAATAAAATAACTACGCTTTATGATGAAGCCGAATTATTTTATCAAGACATTGAATTAAAATCAGGTAAAATTATTATAGATTTTGGTAAGAATTTAGCCTATGCAAAAGGAATTATTGATAGTACTGGTGCCTATATTCAACGTCCTTCTTTTAAACAAGGAGCTCAAGAAACTATCCAAGATTCGCTTATTTATAATTACAAAACAAAAAAGGCAATTGTTTACGGAGCAAGAACAGAGCAACAAGGTATGATTATTGACGCTTTAATCACTAAGCGAGAAAACGATTCGACAATGTACCTTGATAGAGCTGAAATTACCACTTCAAAAAAGAAAAAAAGAGATTATTATATTGCAACAAAAAATGTAAAATTTGTACCTGGTAAAAAAGCAGTTGGAGGTGCTTCTCAGCTATTTTTAGCTGATGTTCCTACTCCTTTAATTTTACCATTTTTCTATGTTCCTTTGACAAAAGGAAGAACTTCAGGAGTGTTAATACCTACTTATGGAGATAACGGGAAAGGTTATTTTTTACAAAATGGTGGGTTTTATTTTGCTATTAATGATTATGTTGATTTAGCTGTTACAGGAGATATTTACACTAACGGAAGTTGGGGAGCACGATTTGATTCTAGTTATAAACGCAGGTATAAATTTGGAGGTCGTGTTGGTGTTCGCTTTGAAAATTTAATTAACGGGCAACGTGGTTTATCAGACTATACCAAAACAAAAAACTTTAACATAAAATGGAATCATAGCCAAGATGGAAAATCAAACCCAAGTTCACGATTTTCGGCATCGGTTAATTTTGGTTCTAGTCAGTTTTTTAGACAATCTTTAAATGAATTAAGTAATCCGCAATTTTTAAAAAACACCTTAAGCTCATCAATTTCATACTACAAAAAATTTGAAGGAACTCCTTTTAATATGAATGCTGCATTAACACATTCGCAAAATACCAACACCTCAAAAATTAATATGTCGTTGCCAAATTTAACTATTGGTATGGACAGACTTTTTCCGTTTGCACCTAAAAATGGCTTAAAGAAAAACCCAATACACAATATTGGGCTAACCTATTCCATGGCGCTACAAAATCAAATATCAACATCTGATGATAAATTTTTAAAAGCCGGAATGTTTGATGAGGCAAAAGCTGGAATTAATCATAAAATATCTTTAAGTACCAATATTAAAGCCTTAAAACACCTTACTATCTCGCCAAGTGTAAATTATAGAGATGTTTGGTATTTAAAAACAATCAATAAAAAATGGGACTCTTCAAATAATGAAATAGCAATTGATACTATTAACGGATTTGAAACTTTTAGAGATTATTCTGGTAGTGTTTCTGCATCAACAAAAGTTTACGGAACTTTCAAGTTTAAAAAAGGAAAAATTGCCGCAATAAGACACACTATGACGCCTTCGGTTTCATATGGATACTCTCCTGACTTTAGTGGTTATTATGAAGATGTACAAAACGATACTTTTGGAGACACAGAACAATATTCTAAATTTGACGGAGGTGTTTTTGGAAGACCAAACCTTAACTCTTCGCAAAATTTAAGTTTCAACTTAAGAAATACATTTGAAGCAAAAATAAAAAACAAAGAAAAAGACTCCATAAAAACACCATATAAAAAACTTAAACTTTTAAATAATTTTGATTTTAGTACCAGTTATAATTTAGAAGTGGATACACTAAAATGGAATCCTGTTAGAATGACGACATCTACTGTTTTATTTAAAAAATTAAACTTAAACCTTAACGCAACAATAGATCCTTATGCTATTACGGCAAGTGGAAAACGAATTAATAAATTCAATATTAACAATGGAGGTAGCTTATTTCGGTTTACCAATGCAAACCTAACAGCAAGCTTTAATTTGTCAAATGACACTTTTAAAAAGAGTGAAAATGATTCCAAAGATGAAGACGATAGTAATAACGATGATGCCAATCAATTTGGTGGCGATTTAAGAAACTCCAATCAACAACAAGCGAATACTACTAATAAGCAAGAAACAAAAAAAATAAACCTTTACGAACTTAAAATCCCTTGGAAATTAAACTTAAATTATAATTTAGGTTATAATAATATGAAACGAGAAAATGAATTTGGCACTAACACACTTAGGTTTAATGGTAATGTAGAGCTTACTCCAAAATGGGGAATTAATTTTAGTTCAGGATATGACTTTAAAAACAATGGTTTATCGTTTACAACTCTTGGTTTCGCAAGAGATTTAGACAGTTGGCGTATGAGTTTTAACTGGACTCCTCTAGGTAACAGATCTACATATTATTTCTTTATTGGAGTAAAATCTTCTACATTAAGTGATTTAAAATACGACCAACAAAAAGTACCTGATAAAAATCTTTTTTAAACGAAGTTTAAGCAAAAAGGCATGGCTTTTTTATAATTAAAGTGACATTAAACAAATACATGAAAAAAATAATTTTTACAAAGAATGCGCCTGCTCCAATTGGACCTTACAGTCAAGCTACAATGATTGGAAACACAATTTACACTTCTGGTCAAATTGCTATCAATCCACAAAATGGAGAATTAGTAAACGATACTATTGAAAATGAAACCAAACAAGTAATGGAGAATCTTAAAGCTGTTTTAACCGAAGCCAAAATGACGTTTGAAAATGTTTTTAAAACCACAATTTTCATTTCGAAAATGGAGAATTTTTCAAAAATAAATACCGTTTACGGAACTTATTTTAATGTAAAAACTGCTCCCGCAAGAGAAACTGTTGAAGTTGCAAATTTACCAATGTATGTTAATGTAGAAATTTCGGTTATTGCTACAAAGTAATCAATAGTTTATTATTTTGTTATTTCGTACAATGTAGCAGTCAAAGCGTTTACTACATTTATAGATGAGTTTTTTCCGAATAAATTTATATGCACAACCATATCTAATTGACTTAATGTATCTTGTTCAATCCCAAAACGCTCTGCACCAATAAACAGTGCTATTTTTTTAATATTTGAAAAATTAGCTATATGTAAACTTTCACTCTTATCGGTATGTTCTAAGCCTATCAGTTTATAATTTTCTTTTTTTAATTGCGAAATAACATTTAACGATGTTTCAAAAAATTGCACACTCAGTTGTTTTTCTGTACTTCGTGCTGTTCGTAAAACTTTTTTATTTTCTAAATTTGGCGAGTCTCCAATAAGGAACACTTTTTTCACTCCAAATGCTTCGGAAACACGAAACAACATACCTACATTTTCTGGGGTTCTAATGTTTTCGGCTATAACAATTATTTCTGTTTTCACATCATGATTTAAAACCTCACTATGTACTAGTTGTTTCATTTTATGCTTATAATTTTTAGGGTATCTAGCTCTAATCTAATCTTTAGCCAATTTTTTAATTTTTTATGTTGTAGCTTTATACGTTTTTTAGAAATACTATCATACCATTTTACTTTAATTAAAGTAATAGTATCGACTGTTTTAAAATTAGTTTTAACCATTTTTGCATAATAAAATTCTTCTAACTCTTCATAATTAATTTTAGCTTCTTCGCTAATTTTCACAAAAGGAATTTTACTGTCAAAAACTCTTCTTAATTCTTTTTCTAAATAATGTATTCGCTGATCTTTACTTTTAATATAATCATCACGACCTTCAATTAATTTTTGGCTTTGTGCAAATTTTTCTCTTAGACTTTGTATCTCATTAACTACTTTAGAATCATCCATTGCACCATGAATAGTCACCTTTAAATCTGCTAATTCAAAATCAGTTTTTAACGCATTAATTTTTTTTCTATCTTCAGGATTTACTTTTCCAAAAATGGTTAATATTAAAGATTTCTCTTTAAAATCTGGCAAATTATTATCTTCATCAATTAAAACATACCCTAATTTCTTAACTGCTTTTTTATAGCTTTCTATATTATCATTAAAATGATTGAGTTTATACAGGTTATAAAAAGTATAAATACTCGCTACTAATACTATTATAGCAACAAAAGATGCCAATCTAGCAATAGATTTACGTTTTGCGGATTTTATATAACTAACCATGGGAAAATGTAAATACTTCACAATAACAAATGTAGCTAATGCTATAAAAATAGTATTGATTAAAAATAAGAACATCGCCCCAAAGAAATAATTAAAATTACCTACTGCCAACCCGTATCCAGCCGTGCAAAGTGGTGGCATTAAGGCTGTTGCGATAGCGACACCTGCAATAGTATTGGTTTGAGGCGTTGGACGAGTAATTGCTACAATTAATGCTAAACCTCCAGATATTGCAATTAATACATCTCTTACATCTGGTTGTGTTCTTGCAAATAATTCTGGTGTTAATTTCTGAAATAAAGGAATACTGAAAAACAAAAAAGACGTTACCAAGCTTAGTCCAATCATAATACCTAAATTACTCATAGATTTTTTTAAGGTATCAATATCATTAATCCCAATAGACAATCCAATTCCTAAAATAGGTCCCATTAATGGTGATATTAACATGGCTCCAATTACTACAGCAGTTGAACTTACATTTAAACCTATGGAAGCTACTAAGATTGAAAAAACCAAGATCCAAGCTGTTTGCCCTTTCATAGCAATGTTGCCTTTAATAGTTTTTATTGTTGCATCAACATCGGTGTCGTGACGAATATCTACTAAGTCATAAAAAAACTTACTAATACTAGATGCTGCTCCTTTTATTTCTTGTTTAGCCTCTGCTTTACTTTGAATTATCTTTTCTTCTTGAATTTCTTTTTTCTCTTCCATAATTTATGTTAATTTTTCACTATATTTTTCTTTTACTTCAGCTACAATTTCTTTAATATTTTGCTCTTGATCTTTAGGGCAAATAAGTAGTACATTATCTTTTTCAACTACAATAAAGTTGTCTAAACCTTGAATAACTACATGTTTTCCTTTTTGAGTTCTAACAATGTTATTTGAAGCATCCCTAAAAATAGTTGCGGCATTTACTACGGCATTATTTTGATTATCTTTTGGTAATTTATCATACAACGAACCCCAAGTTCCTAAGTCGTCCCAACCAAATTCTACTGGTAAAACTTTTACATTATTGGCTTTTTCCATTATTCCAAAATCAATGGATATGGATTCTGCCTTGGCATAATTATCTTCAATAAAATCATCTTCAAAATCGGTATTCCACACTTTATCGCCTATTCTAAAAAGCGATTCCATTTTAGGTAAACTCTTTTTAAACGCTTTTAAAATACTTTGTGAACTCCAAACAAAAATACCTGCATTCCATAAATAATTCCCTTCACTTATAAATTGTTTTGCTGTTTTTATATTTGGTTTTTCGGTAAAATTCTGGACTTCTTTAATTTCATTATCACCTTTAAACTGAATATAACCGTAACCTGTATTTGGATTTGATGGTTTTATTCCTAAAGTCATTAAAACATCATTTTTAGAACTTTCTTTAAACGATGTTTCTATGTTTTTTAAAAACTCTTCTTCATTTTCAATCCAATGATCTGATGGTGCAATAACCATTACTGCATTTTTATTTAGTGCGTTTATTTTTAAAGCTGCATACAAAATACAAGCTGCTGTATTTCGCATTACAGGTTCTAATAAAAGTTGTTTTTCGGATATATTAGGTAATTGCTCTAACACCAATTTTTTATATTTTCTATTGGTTGAGATTAATATATTTTCCGATGGAATTAATTTTTCAAACCTAGCAAATGTCCGTTGTAGTAAGCTCTCTCCTACTCCAAGCATATCGTGAAATTGCTTTGGGAATTCCGAAGTACTCATTGGCCAAAATCGTGTACCGATTCCTCCAGCCATAATTACGGCG
>CAYOFS010000101.1:0-7720 GCA_964403095.1 uncultured Flavobacteriaceae bacterium
TTAATAACAATATTGGTTTTAAAATACTTAAAAAAAATCGCAAAATACAGTTGGTATTTATCAAATTTAGCAGCATTTCTTAGAATAAATCTTTTTGTGAAAATAGACCTTCAAAAATGGCTTGATGAACCATTCTTAAAGAAAGAGAAACCACCAAATATTGGAGTGCAAGGGGTTCTTTTTGTTTTTTGATGATTTTATGAGGTGAATTGTAGTAAAATAAGTACTTTTGATTTATCTAGAAATTTATTTAGGACGGGATTGTTTTTATTTCTAAGGTTTTTAAAAGCGCTTCCATTTCAAATAAGTAATTCCGTTTAGGAATACTTGGAGCATAAACAGCACCTTCAACTACAATAATTCTATTGTTTTCTTTATCTAGTAAAGCATAATTTAAAAATGGACCAGCCATAGCAGATACTGCCATTTCCCAAACACCACGAGTCTCAATTGTTTTTTTACTGAGCATTGTATTGTTTACATATTGAATAGGGAAATAAACATCTTCAGTTTTCATATAAGAACCATCAAACGCTCCGGGAACAAATTGTTTTCCTTTTATATTTCTATATGTAATAATATTTTCTCCATTAAAGCTTGTTTCATCGTCTATTGGAATGGTGTAAATTTGTAAAATCTGATAACCTTCAGCAATATCTTTTCTAAAATAAGCATAGTTTAAAGTGTCTTGAACCTTTAAAAAAGCATATGGTATTTTTATGCTTATTCCATTATCTTTAAATGTATTGATAGTATTAGGTTCCCAGTATTTTTTTAACATCAGTTTTTGTGCAGATTTAATATCGGAATTATTAAAAGTACTTATAATTTCCTTTTCATGCTTTTTAAGCATCATTGTTAAATTAGCCTCATCTTTCGCTGTAAGTACAACTATACGTTGAGGTGATGCATATTTATCAGTTAAAATTTTAAAAGAATTTTTATCTTTAAAATTAAAATAAACTATACTTCTACTTTGTTTTAGCAGTTTATTAAAATTCCTGTCGGATATTTGACTAAGTGTAAACCTTGGTTCGTCTTGTGGAAATCCAGACAAGTTTTTTGCTAAAACTGCCCTAATTGAATCACCAATTTCACCTTGCCATTTATTATTATCAACTACTACTAAAACGCTGTTTAATTTACCAACAGAATTTGTTTTAACAATTTCATTTGTAGAATCACAAGAAAATATTAAAATTGATAAAATAATTAGAAATATATTTTTCATAAAATGTATATTTTGAGTTGTGTTTTATAGCGCAAAAATTATGCCGTAAAAATAAATATAAAAGAGGGCTTTTAATACTAATTTATGAGTAATTTTAACATCGTTAATCAAAAATTATGCGTTGGAAATTAAAAAAAGAGCCAAATAATGATATTGTAAGTAAACTATCAAAATCATTAAATGTAGAAACTTCGATTGCTAAATTGTTAGTTTTAAGAAATATAACAAGCTATGATGAAGCAAAAACATTTTTCAGACCGAGCTTAGATGACTTACATAATCCGTTTTTAATGAAGGATATGGATTTAGCTGTTAACCGAATAGAACAAGCTATTGAAAACAAAGAGAATATTTTAATTTTTGGCGATTATGATGTAGATGGAACTACTGCTGTTTCATTGGTTTATTCCTATTTAATTGATTATTATAGTAATGTTGTAAGCTATATTCCAGATAGATATGAAGAAGGTTATGGTGTTTCTTATAAAGGAATTGATTTTGCAAGTGATAATAATATAAGTCTAATTATAGCTTTAGATTGTGGTGTTAAAGCCATCGATAAAGTAAAGTATGCAAAAGAAAAGCAAGTGGATTTTATTATTTGTGATCACCATAGGCCAGGAGTAGAATTACCTCAAGCTGTTGCTATTTTAAATCCGAAAAGAGAAGATTGTAATTATCCATTTGATGAACTTTGCGGTTGTGGTGTTGGTTTTAAATTAATTCAAGCTTTAGGGAAAAATAGAAAACAAACAATAGATTATTTTATTCCATTTTTAGACTTAGTTGCCACAGCTATTGCGGCAGATATTGTTCCTGTCATTGGCGAAAATAGAATATTAGCTTATTTTGGCATGCAAGTAATTAATCAAAATCCACGAATTGGAATTAAAGCACTAATCACACAAATTAATAGACCAATTGTTAATATTACCGATGTAGTTTTTACTATTGCACCAAGAATTAATGCTGCTGGAAGAATGAAATCGGGTATTCATGCCGTAAATATTTTAACCGAAACCAATTTAGATAAAGCAAATCAATTTGCTGTTAATATTGAAAAATACAATTTAGACAGAAGAGCATTTGATCAAAGAATCACCGCCGAAGCTTTAAAACAAATTGAAAATAATAAAGAAAAAACTGGCTTTACAACTGTTGTTTATGATAAAGATTGGCATAAAGGTGTTATTGGTATTGTTGCTTCAAGACTGATAGAAACCTATTATAGACCAACTTTGGTGTTTACTAAAAGTGGTGATTATTTAGCAGCTTCGGCACGTTCGGTTAAAGGATTTGATGTGTATAAAGCACTAGAAAGTTGCAGTGAATTTATTGAGCAGTTTGGAGGTCATAAATATGCTGCTGGTTTAACTTTATTACCTAAAAATTATAAAAAATTCAAAGCTAAATTTGAGCAAATAGTTAAAGATACTATTCCAAAAGAATTACTAGAACCAGAAATAAGTATTGATTCAGTGGTTTATTTATCCGATTTAACACCAAAATTCAACCGAATTGTAAAACAATTTGGTCCTTTTGGCCCTAAAAACATGAAACCTGTTTTTTTAAGTACAGACTTACGTGATAATGGTTATGGAAAAACAGTTGGCTCTGAAAACAAACACTTGAAATTAAATATTATTGCAGGTGCTGATAACAAAACATATAATGCTATTGGTTTTAATTTAGGAAATAAAAAAAATAGTATCAGTAACGGAAAATCATTCGAAGCTGTTTACACCTTAGAGGAAAATATATGGAAAGGCATCACTTCACTACAATTAAATATTAAAGATATTAGAGAAGAGTAGATTTTATACCAATTCTATTTCAAAATGCGCTAAATAAATTTGAAATATTAGAAAAATTCTTTTTTCCCTTTTGTTTTTCCAATAATTAACCTTAATCCGTTATCATATTTAAAATATCTCCAAGACCAATCAATAAATACTACCAACATGTTTCTATAACCAACAAGCAACAAAAGGTGTAAAAACATCCAAACATACCAAGCAATAGCTCCAGAAAAGTTTAAAAACGGAAGATCAACAACAGCTTTATGCCTACCAATAGTTGCCATAGTTCCTTTGTCATTATATTTAAAAGGTTTCATTTTTTTGTTATTGCCAAGCGCATTAAAGTTTTTTGCTAAATGCTTTCCTTGTTGTGCTGCAATAGAACCTAACATTGGGTAGCCTTTTCCTTCTTTTATTGTTTCCATACAAGAAACATCACCTATGGAATAAATATTTTCGTAACCAATTACTCTATTATAATCATCGGTTTTTATTCTTTTATTTTGGGTTAATGTATCATCAATATTAGCAATAGGTTTTCCCATTACACCAGCAGACCAAATAAGCGTATTAGAGTGTAGGGTTTTTTTATTAGTAATAATAGTGTTGCCATCATAGTCTTTTACACTAGTATTTAATAATACAATAACACCAATATCCTTTAAAAATTTTGCTGATTTATTAGAAGCGTTATTACTCATTCCTGGTAATATTCTATCTGATGCTTCAATAACATATATTTCCATTTTACGAATATCTAAATCTTGATAATCGTGCTGTAATACATTGTTTTTAAGTTCTGCCAAAGCTCCAGCTAACTCAATACCTGTTGCTCCACCACCAACAATAACAAAGCTCATATAACGTCTTCGTTCAATTAAATCGGAGGTGTTTAATGCTTTTTCAAAATTCTTTAAAATAACATTTCTTAAATTTAATGACTCTACTAAACTTTTCATGGTATATCCAAATTTCTGGATATTTTTCATTCCGAAAAAATTAGTGGTTGCGCCAGTAGCTATAATTAAATAATCATATTTAAGCACACCTATATCGGTAGTGATTTCGTTAATGTCTGTATTTACAGATTTAACTTTAGTAAGCCTAAAATGAAAATGTTTTTTATTTTTAAAAGCCTTCCTTATGGGATAAATAATAGAGTTTGCTTCAAGTCCAGAGCTTGCAACTTGATACATTAATGGTTGAAAGGTGTGATAATTATTTTTATCAATTAAAACTGTTTGATAACGTTTACTATCAATTTTTAAGGCAAATTTAAGCCCTGCAAATCCAGCACCAATTACAACTACTCTTGGTAAATTAATATTAGGAATATTTAAATCCATAATCTTATTTTTTCGACTTTAAGTCATTGTATAAAGCGGGTAAAAATAGAATAATTAACTTACTAATACTTTTTTTTTACTTTTTTTTTAAAAAAAGAAGTCTACACCATGAATTTAACCCAAATTAGGCAGTAGATTTCTGGTTTATATAGTAATGACATTAACCTTATTTCTCATTAAAATAACTTGTTTTATAAATCTAATTTTAATGCTAACTCTTTTAATTGCTCGTTATCAATATTAGCTGGTGCATCAATCATTACATCTCTACCAGAATTGTTTTTTGGGAAAGCAATAAAATCACGTATCGTTTCTTGTCCGCCAAGAATAGCTACTAATCTATCCAAACCAAATGCTAATCCACCATGAGGTGGCGCACCATAGGTAAAAGCGTCCATTAAAAAGCCAAATTGTTCTTGTGCTTCTTCTTTAGTAAAACCAAGATAATCAAACATCATTTCTTGAGTTTCTTTATCGTGAATACGAATAGAACCACCACCAATTTCGTTACCATTCAATACCATATCGTAGGCGTTGGCACGTACACTTTTTGGGTCGGTTTTTAATAATTCAATATCTTCTGGTTTTGGTGAAGTAAACGGATGATGCATAGCATGGAAACGATTGGTTTCTTCGTCCCATTCTAATAATGGAAAATCTACAACCCAAAGTGGTGCGAATACTTTTGGATCCCTTAAACCTAAAATTTCGGCTAATTCCATTCTTAACATACTCATTTGTGCCCTTACTTTATCGGTATCACCAGATAACACACAAACTAAATCTCCTTTTTTTGCATTGGTAACTTCAGCCCATTTCGCCAAGTCATCTTGATCGTAAAATTTATCTACCGATGATTTATAAGTTCCATCATCATTACAACGAGAATAGATCATTCCCAAAGCACCAACTTGTGGTCTTTTAATCCATTTTATTACGTTGTCTATTTCTTTACGTGTAAATTTATTTCCACCAGGCACTGCAATTCCAATAACCAATTCGGCATTGTTAAAAACGCCAAAATCTTTGTGTTGCGTCACTTCGTTTAACGCACCAAATTTCATATCAAAACGAATGTCTGGTTTATCATTACCATACGTTTCCATAGCATATTTATAAGTCATTCTTGGAAATTCAGCAACGTCAATTCCTTTAATTTCTTTTAGTAAATGTCTGGTTAAACCTTCAAAAGTATTTAAAATATCTTCTTGTTCTACAAATGCCATTTCACAATCAATTTGTGTAAATTCTGGTTGCCTATCGGCACGTAAATCTTCATCTCTAAAGCATTTTACAATCTGAAAATACTTATCCAATCCACCAACCATAAGTAGTTGTTTAAAGGTTTGAGGAGATTGTGGTAAGGCATAAAATTGTCCTTGGTTCATACGACTTGGCACCACAAAATCACGTGCACCTTCGGGAGTAGATTTTATTAAATACGGTGTTTCAACATCAATAAAACCAGCATTTGAAAGGTAATTACGTACTTCCATAGAAACCTTATGACGGAAAATTAAATTTTCTCTTACCGGATTTCTACGAATATCTAAATAGCGATATTTCATTCTAAGTTCATCTCCACCATCGGTTTCATCTTCAATAGTGAAAGGTGGCGTTACTGACTTATTTAAAATTTCTAATTTAGAAACCAATATCTCAATTTCACCAGTCGGAATATTTTTATTTTTTGATTGACGTTCAATTACTGTTCCAGTTACCTGAATTACAAATTCTCGCCCTAAGCCTTTCGCTAATTCAAAAACAGCTTTATCAGTACGCTCTTCATCAAAAATAAGTTGTGTAATTCCGTAGCGATCACGTAAATCTACCCAAATCATAAAACCTTTATCTCTTGTTTTTTGAACCCAACCAGCAAGTGTTACTTCTTGGTTAATGTTTGCTAATCTTAATTCTCCGTTATTGTGATTTCTGTACATTTTAACTATATTTTAATGAAAGTGCAAAGTTAGTTAATTTATATTTTTTAAAACATAGATTGATAAAGCTTTTTAAATAATAAAATTCAATATATTTGTAACACAAAATAGAACACTATGACAACCATAAATAATTTCAATTTCAAAGATAAAAAAGCATTAATTCGTGTAGATTTTAACGTGCCATTAAACCCAGAATTAGAAGTAACCGATGCTACTAGAATAGAATCTGCTAAACCAACAATTATTAAAATTTTAGAAGATGGCGGAAGTGTTGTTTTAATGTCACACTTGGGAAGACCTAAAGGTATTGAAGAAAAATATTCTTTAAAAAATATTGTTAAAACAGTAACTAAAGTGTTAGGTATTCAAGTTAAATTTGTAGAAAATTGCATTGGTGATCAGGTTGATAAAGCTGTTGCTGATTTGAAAACAGGTGAAATTTTATTATTAGAGAACTTACGTTTTCATAAAGAAGAAAAAGAAGGAGATAAAACCTTTGCAGAAAAACTAGCAAAACATGGTGATATTTATGTAAATGATGCCTTCGGAACAGCACATAGAGCGCATGCTTCTACAGCTATAATTGCTCAGTTTTTTCCAAAAAACAAATGCTTTGGTTTACTTTTAGCTAAAGAAATTGAAAGTATCAACCATGTATTAAATAATAGTAAAAAACCAGTAACCGCTGTGATTGGTGGTGCAAAAGTATCTTCAAAAATTGAGGTTATTAATAATATAATGGATAAAGTAGATAATATTATTATTGGTGGCGGAATGGCTTTTACTTTTATAAAAGCAAAAGGTGGAAATATTGGCGACTCTTTAGTAGAAGATGATAAAATGGAATTAGCATTAGAAATTTTAGCAAAAGCCAAAGTAAACAATACAAGAATTCACTTACCAATTGATGTCATTGCCGCCGATGCTTTTAGTAACGATGCAAATATCATAGAAGTTGAAGCAAATGACATTCCAGATGGTTGGATGGGTTTAGATACTGGCCCAAAAACAAATGTTGGTAATGCTTTTGTTATAGCGGGTTCAAATACCATTTTATGGAATGGTCCTTTAGGGGTTTTTGAAATGCAAAAATTTGCTAAAGGAACTAAAGAAATTGGTAATGCTATTGCTGATGCAACTGTTGAAGGTGCTTTTTCTCTTGTTGGTGGTGGTGATTCTGTTGCTGCGGCTAAAAAATTCAAAATTGCAAGTCAAGTAAGTTATGTTTCTACTGGTGGTGGCGCAATGCTTGAAATGTTAGAAGGGAAAAAATTACCGGGAATTGAAGTAATATTAAATTAAGTTTGTTTGTTGATAGGTTAATTCGTTTATTTGTATGTTACCTGCAAGCAAAAAAAACGAAAAATCGTGCTAAAAAGAAACAGCCAACCGCACAAATTG
>CAYOFS010000102.1:0-5088 GCA_964403095.1 uncultured Flavobacteriaceae bacterium
ATAAAGATGTAATTTTGACACATACAAAAGTACATTATTATCTTATTAAAAGAAAATAAAAGCAAATTATTTAATTTAAAATATTGATAATCAAACAAAAGAGTATTAAAAGAAACTATCGGAAAACAAACTTACTTTCCAATACAGAAATTAGCAAAAATATTACCTAAAAGATCTTCCGTAGTAACCTCACCTGAAATTAGACCTAAATGATGTAAAGCGTTTCTAATATCGGTTGCAAACAAATCGGAAGAAATATTATTTTCTATACCCTTTTGCACTTCTTTAATTGCTGTCAAAGCATTGTTTAAAGCCTCAAAATGACGTGAATTACTAACTATAGTTTTATTGCTACTTAATGAACCAATATTAGCTAATTTGGTTAATTCTTCTTTTAGCTGAGATATGCCTGTTTTTTCTTTGGAAGATAATAAAATAGAATTTTTAATATTTAATTCTAAATGTTGAATTTCTTTTTCATCTAATAAATCTATTTTATTTAAAACAATAATTATTCTTTTATTAGGATACTTTTCTTGCAAATAAGAAATTGTCTTATTCCTTGATTCTTGGCTATTACCTCTTGCCTCTTGCTCCTTAACTCTTGTTTCTTTCTTTCCATCAAGCAAGAACAAAACCAACTGCGCTTTTTCAATATTTTCATAAGTTTTTTTAATTCCAATATTCTCAATAACATCTTTGGTTTCTCTAATTCCTGCAGTATCTATAAATCTGAAATTAATTCCGTTAATGATAAGTTCATCTTCAATAGCATCTCGTGTAGTTCCTGCAATATCACTTACAATGGCACGTTCTTCGTTAAGTAGAGCGTTTAAAAGTGTTGATTTTCCAACGTTTGGTTCTCCAACAATGGCGATTGGGATTCCATTTTTAAGTACATTGCCAACAGCAAAGCTATCGATTAATAATTTTAATGTTTTAGCTATTTTATTAACTAAATTAGTGAATTGGGTTCTATCTGCAAATTCTACATCTTCTTCGGCAAAATCTAGTTCTAGCTCAATTAAACTAGCGAAATTAAGCAACTCTTGTCTTAAAATTTTAATATCGTTAGCGAAACCACCTCGCATTTGCTGCAAGGCAATTTGATGTGATGTTTCGCTATCGCTTGTAATTAAATCAGCAACAGCTTCAGCCTGACTTAAATCCATTTTACCATTTAAAAAAGCACGCAAAGTAAATTCACCTGCATTGGCATTTCTACAGCCATTTTTTAAGAATAGTTGTATAATTTCATTTTGAATATAAATTGAGCCATGACAATTTATCTCTACAACATCTTCACCTGTATAGGATTTGGGGTTTTTAAAAACAGATACCAATACTTCATCAATAATTCTATCATCATCAATAATATTGCCTAAATGGATTGTATGTGATTTTACTAATATTAAGTCTTTATTGCCAAATTTAGAACGAAAACACTTGTTGACAAAGTTAATGGCATTTTCTCCCGAAATCCGTATAATCGCAACAGCACCAACTCCAGAAGCAGTAGTTAATGCTATAATTGTATCGTTGTTATAAGATGTTGATTTAATAATTGAAATATTTAAAAATTATAATGCAAATATAACACATTCAACATTTAAAATTATGATTTGTAACAAATCAATAACAATTACGTCATATTATTAAAAGCTATAAATTAAAACAAAAACAACTATGGAAGTATTAAATATTAAACAAGAATTAAAAACGGATAATCAATTATTGGTTATTATGCATTTAAGCCAATTATTAGACGCAGTTACGATGATTGGTGGTTTCATTGTGCCTTTGGCGCTTTGGCTTACTAAAAAAGAGGAAATTAATAAAATGGACGAGCAAGGAAAAATGATTTTAAATTTTAAAATCAGCATGTTTATTTATATAATTATATCTGCTATATTTGTTATTATTGGTATTGGAATTATTGGATTAATAGTATTTGGGCTTATGAATTTTATTTATCCTATTGTAAATGCTATTAATGTAAGCAATAACAAAGAGCCTTATTATCCCTTTGCTATTAAGTTTATAAAATAGGACTACTACTTATACCTGTTTAACATCAAAAACACTAATTAATAATTGGTGTTTTTTATGTACTAAATGTAGGTGATAAAATAGTTAACTTTTACCAATTCGTATAATATCTCCAAAAATACCAGCTGCTGTTACATCAGCTCCTGCTCCTGCACCTTTGATTATCAATGGTTGTGATATATAACGAGTGGTATAGAACATAACAATATTATCAGAACCTTTTAAATTATAAAACGGATGTGCTGCTTCAATTTCTTCTAAAGATACTTTTGCTTTTCCATTTTTAAATGAAGCAACATATTTTAACTGACAATTATTGGCTAAAGCACTTTTTAAGAATTTATTAAAATACTCTTTTTCTGTTTTTAAAGTTTCCATAAAATCATCTATTGTATTAGCTTCTTTAGATGATTTTGGCAAAAATGATATATTTTCAATATCGCTTAATTCCATCTCTAATCCACTTTCTCTAATTAGAATTAGTATTTTTCGCATTACATCAACACCACTTAGATCAATTCTCGGGTCAGGCTCTGTAAAACCCTCTACTCCTGCTTGTTTTACTACATTTTGAAAAGAATGCTCTTCATCTAAGCCTAAATTATTAAAAATATAGTTTAAACTTCCAGAAAGAACTGCTTTTATTTCTGTTATCTCATCGCCCGAAGCAACAAGATTTTTAACGGTATCTATAATAGGTAAACCTGCACCAACATTAGTTTCGTATAAAAATGATGCTTGATACTCTTTTGATAAATATTGTAGATTTTCATATTTACTATAATCATCCGAACAGGCAATTTTATTACAAGTAACTACCGAAATACTTTCTTTTAGATAGTCTGGATAATGCTCGGATATTTCTTTATTTGCAGTATTATCTACAAATACACTATTCAGTAAGTTTAACTCTTTTGTTTTTTTAAAGAAAGAGTTAAAACTTGTACTTTCTCCGTTATTAAGTGATTCTTTCCATGAATTGAGATCAATACCGTTTTTATTAAAAACCATTTTTTTAGAGTTTGCTAAAGCAATAACTCTTAAATTCAAATGTAATTTATTTAGCAAATATGGTTGCTGTAGTTTAATTTGCTCAATAAGTTTAGCTCCAACATTTCCTACACCAGTAATAAATAAATTCACTTGTTTTATTTGATTTTCAAAGAATGCTGCATGTAATGAATTCAATGCTTTATTAGTATCTTTAGTTGCTATGACAATGGAAATATTTTTTTCAGAAGCTCCTTGCGCAATAGCTCTAACATTAACATTATTATGACCTAAAGTACTAAAAGCTTTTCCACTTACACCTTGATGAGATTTTATTTGATCACCAACTAATGCTATAATTGAAACATCTGTTTCAACTTGAGCTGGAATTACTTTTTTAGTAATAATTTCATATTCAAAAAATTTATTTATTGCAAAAGCTGCATTATTAGAATCTGCAATATCAATAGCGATGCAAATAGAATGTTCCGAAGATGCTTGAGTAATCAATTTTACATTTATTCTTTCAAAATACAAGGCTTCAAATAATTTTTTTGAAAAACCAGGAATACCAATCATACCGTTACCTTCTAAGGTTATTAGGGCAATATTTTCTATATGACTAATCCCTGTTATTGGATTTTTTCTTTGTTGCTGTTTTTTACTACTAATTAAAGTTCCGTTTTCATTAGGAGTAAAAGTGTTTTTAACATAAATAGGTATTTTTTTATCTAAAATAGGAATGATTGTTGGCGGATAAATAACTTTTGCTCCAAAGTGAGAAAGCTCCATTGCTTCAAGGTAAGAAATCTCATTAATAGGAAAAGCAGCTTTTACAATTCTTGGGTTTGCAGTAAACATACCGCTAACATCTGTCCAAATTTCTATTTTCTCAGCATTTAACGCAGCCGCAATTATTGCTGCTGTATAATCCGATCCACCTCTTCCTAAAGTTGTAGTTTCATTTTCACTATTACTAGCTACAAAACCTCCAACAATAGTTATATTATCCTTATTTTTATGAAAAAAATCAATAATATTAGTATCTGTTTTGTTAAAATTTACAGTTGCATTAGTATAATTAGATTGCGTTTTAATTAGCTCTTGACTATTTACATGCTTTACTTCTAATACACTTGCAAGAATATAAGATGATAATTTCTCTCCTACACTTAGAATGATAGCTTCTGTTTTTTCAGTAATACTTTTAGTCAAAAAAACACCCTTATAAAACTCTGACAAAACGGCAATTTCATTATCGATAAATTTAATAACGCTATCTTTATTTACCATTTTCAAAGCTTCTACTCTATCATAGTGCGTATATTTAATATCATCTAAGGTGGTTTTATAACGTTCATTTCCTTCGATTGCCTGTTTAACTGCGAACAATAACTTATTTGTTATTTGTGAAAATGCAGAAACAACCACAGTAGTTTTATCTTCTTTTGCAGCATTTAAAATAATTTCCAAAACTTTTAGTGTGCTTTCTGTTGTTCCTACAGAAGTACCTCCGAACTTTAATACTTGCATATTTATGATATTTTAAAAACAAATTAACATAAAATATTTTACTTTTGCTTAATAAATTAAAAAATGTTTAAACTAAATCTACCACAATATAAATTTAAGTTAACTAAAAAAAATGATAAGATTCATATTTATGATTTGATTCGAAAAAAAAACATCTTTCTTACTCCAGAAGAATGGGTAAGACAACATTTTATTCAGTACTTAATTAATGAAAAACATTTCCCAACAAGTCTAATTGCTGTAGAAAAAGAGATTAAAGTCAATAATTTAAAAAAAAGATTTGATATTTTGATTTTTAATAGCAAAGGTAAACACGAAGTTATTATTGAATGTAAAGCTCCAAATGTAAAAATATCACAAGATGCTTTTGATCAAATAGCACGTTATAATTTAGAGCTAAAAGCTAATTATTTAATCGTAACAAATGGTTTAATCCATTATTATTGTAAAATGGATTTTGAAAATAAAAAGTATATTTTTTTAAAAGAATGCCCTAAATACACAAAAAAATGAAAA
>CAYOFS010000102.1:5188-7175 GCA_964403095.1 uncultured Flavobacteriaceae bacterium
AAATGAAAAAATACATTGCAGAACTACTAGGAGCTTTTGGATTAGTTTTTTTTGGAACAGGATCTATAATTGTAAATGAATTAACAAATAATTCATTTGGCCTTGTTGGAATTGCAATAGCTTTTGGGTTAATTGTAACGGTAATGGTTTATATTTTTGGTGCAATTTCTGGAGCTCACATCAATCCTGCGGTAACTATAGCTTTTATTATTATAAAAAAAATCAGTATTAAAAACGCTGCTTTTTATATTGTTTTTCAAGTTGTTGGAGCAATTTTGGCGTCACTTACTTTAAAATTTCTTTTCCCTGAAAACAAATCTCTAGGTATGACTTTACCACAAGGAAGTGTTTCGCAATCATTTATTATGGAGCTAATCACAACATTTTTTTTGATGTTATCTATTTTAGGAATTACACAACAAGGTTCAAACAATTCAAAATCATTAGCAGGAATCATAATTGGTTTTACTGTTTTAGCAATGATTTTTATTGCAGGACCAATTTCAGGAGGTTCTTTTAATCCAGCAAGAAGTATTGGCCCTGCAATTATAGTTGGAAACCTAACACATCTTTGGCTGTATTTATTATCACCCACTTTAGGTACAATACTAGCCGTATTTACTTGGCGATTTTTAAAATCATAATTTTAAGCTTAAAGTAAATACATCAATTAGAAATTCAGTAACTTTGCCTCATGAATGATCATTTTAAAATGTTGGCAAAAACAATGCATGGATTAGAGCCAATCTTAGCAAGAGAATTACGTAATTTAGGAGCTGTAAGAGTTAAAGAAGGTATTAGAAATGTTACTTTTGAAGGCGATACTGGTTTTATGTATAAAGCAAATATGGCTTTAAGAACTGCTATTAGAATACTAAAACCCTATAAGGTTTTTAAAGTTCAAGATGAGCATGATTTATACAAGCAATTACAAAAAATACATTGGGAAGAGTTTTTATTTACCGATAAAACCTTTGCTGTAAACTCAACGGTTAGCAACTCTACATTTACACATTCGCATTATGTATCATTAAAAACTAAAGATGCAATTGTTGATTATTTTAGAGATCGTTATGGCTCTAGACCAAGCGTAGACCTAAAACATCCTGATTTATATATCAATATTCATATTCAAAAAGATACCTGTACTATTTCTTTTGATAGCTCTGGCGAATCTTTACATAAACGTGGTTATCGTGATAGAACGAATATTGCACCAATAAACGAATCTTTAGCCGCAGGTTTAATCTTATTAGCTGGTTATGATGGAACACAAAACCTTATAGATCCAATGTGTGGAAGTGGAACTATTTTAATTGAAGCAACAATGATTGCTATAAACTTCCCTCCTAACCTGAATAGAAAAGAGTTTGCTTTTGAAAAATGGAGTGATTTTGATGTGGAATTATTTGAAAAAATACAAGATTCATTAATTTCTAAAATAAGAGATACTAGTGCAAAAATTATCGGTTTTGATAAAGCACCAAGTGCCGTTAGGAAAGCACAAGATAATATTGAAAATGCTGATTTTTCAGAATTTGTAACAATAGAGAAAAACGATTTTTTTAATAGTGAAAATCCTTTTGAAAATGAAAAAACTATGGTGATTTTTAATCCACCATACGGAGAAAGGCTACAAGTTGATATTCCTGAATTTTATGGTAAAATTGGCGATACACTAAAAAAGAGTTATAGTGGTGTTGACGCTTGGTTAATTACATCCGATTTTCAAAACGGATTGAAAAAAGTAGGCTTAAGAACCTCTAAAAAAATTCAACTATATAATGGAGCTTTGGAGTGTAGATATGTTAAATACGAAATGTATAGAGGTAGTAAAAAAGCTAGCAAACAAGATTAACTTGAATTCTTATTTTGATTACGATTGCCTTTGAATTTTAGACACTTAATGCACTTATTATATTGTTGTTAAACAGGGCTAAGTTCTATTAAAGTCAGCAATTTTTATTATATTTGCATTATGAAAACA
>CAYOFS010000103.1:0-3536 GCA_964403095.1 uncultured Flavobacteriaceae bacterium
CTCTTTATAAATAGACGCAGTCTTACTAAAATCTAGTTCGTATACTTTTTCCATTCGTTTTTTTTATCATTTTCATAAAAAAAGCTTTCCTATCTTCTTATATTTTAGAGCTATCTAACCTTTTTTTAACATCATTACCCATGTTAATTTTAGTTTGATAAACTGCTTTGCCTTGAAAGTCTTGTGCTTTTACAAATAAGGCACTTAAAAAAATAAGTATACTTAATGTGATTTTAATAATAATCTTTATCATAATAATATTGAGTTAAATTCTACCTCAAAAATAGTTGCAATTAAATTTTCACTCACACAAAGTTTTGTTAAAAATTAACCTCCAATAAATATAACACTTCCACCTACATCACCTTTTTTTCTACTGTTTTTAAAATTCTCCATCATTTCTTTGTGTTTCTTTTTCATTAAAACATCATACTCTTTTTGGTTAATTTTTTTCCCTTTTTTTGGAGCAGCAATTTTTATCTTTTCTTTTGGATTCATCACAATTTTATTGCATACATAGTGCATTTTATCAACATGTAATTCTAATATCAAACCTGGTAAACCTCCATACATTTCTGGTCCAAGTGCAACAGGGATTTCTGGCGTGTACCAAGCAACTGTTTTTAACTCTTTTTGTTGTTTTTTTTTCTTTGGTTCTTCTCCCATTGTAAAACTACCTTCATAATCATCTACCATTTTAATAGAAGTTGCTTTGATACACAAATACTTACCTATCATTTTGGTTTCTTTTGTCATTTGCCAATTAATAGATTCAATAGCGCCTGTAATTAAGAACTCTTTACCAAAGTCTTCTTTTGATTTTATATAAATTTTTGCTTTTGTGTTTTTATACAACTCGCTATTTCCATCACTTATTTCAATCATTAATCCACCTTGACCAGGATTCGGTTTATTTAATTCCTTTTCTTCTTTATAAATAGATTCGTTTTTATTAAATGTTAAGATATATGTTTTTTCAGATTGTTTTCTAATCATTTCTCTTATAGCATCTCTCATTCCTTTATCTACCATACTATTCTTTTTCTCTTTAGTAGAGTCTTGTTTTGCTTTTTTAAATTCGAAATTTCTTTTTGTTTGATAATAGGCTTTACCTTGAAACTCTTGTGCGTATGTAAAAGTAGCTAGGAATAAAAATGAGATAATTATTATTTTTTTCATGATTTACAAGTTTTAATTGAATGCAAATATATAACACAAATTCAATCTATAAGGTTAAGTAGTGTTAATTAGTGTTAACGTATGTTAATACCTGTTGAAAAATTAAATATTAGTTATTATCTTTGACAGATAGTTATACAATATAAGAAAATGAATATACCATGTTCCTAATTAAACCAGAAAAAATAACAGATGAATCCGAAAAAAAGTTACTGGAGTTTATATTTAATTATTGCAACGATACTATTTAGTATTGTAGTTCAAGTTTATTGGAATTATAAAAACTATCAAGAAAACGAAAAAATATTCATCAATACTGTGCAACAAAGCTTGGATAACGCTTTAGACACCTATTTTGATCAACTTGCAGACCAAGAAATACATTTTACAAATAGCAAAACTAAAATAGATATTAAATATGTTTCTAATGATGGTGTTGCGGTATTTGATAGTATTATAAATCCTTTAAAAGATATCACGCTACCTGAACCAGATAAAATAAAAATGATTCAAGTAAGTAAAGCTTTAAATACTATCAAAGGAGATAGTTTATTTTTCCCTAAAGAAACATCACATATTAAAAGTAATAAATTAACTAGTAAATTATTAGATTCACTTACAACAGTTGAAGGTTTGACATCAATTTTTATTTCAATAACAGATAATGACATCAATTTAGTCACATTAAAGCCTTTTTTATCACAAGAATTAAATAGAAAAAATATTCAAATCCCTTTTTTAATAAATCATTTTTACGAAGACGTCCTACAAAACACAACCGATAGTGTAATGGCATTCAATAATCCTATTAAAACGTATGCTAAAACTGCTTTTCTGAAGAAAAACGAAAAAATAGAATTGGTATATCCAAATCAGGCTAATATCATTTTAAAAAATGGTTTTTTAGGTATTTTACTTTCTTTTTTACTATCTATTACAATTATAGCCTCATTGTTTTACCTATTAAACATCATTAAAAAACAAAAGCAATTAGCCGAAATTAAAAATGATTTCATCAGCAATATTACCCATGAATTCAAAACTCCTATTACTACTATTGGCTTAGCAACTGAATCTATACGGTTCTTTAATAAGCAAAACAACAAGAAAAAAACAGATGAATACTTAACAATAACTAATAATCAATTAAATAAATTAAACTTAATGGTAGAAAAAGTATTAGAAACTTCCGTTTTAGAAAGTGGTAAATTACTCCTTAAGAAAGAACCAACCAATTTGGCTGAACTTATAACTAAAATAATCAATAAACACAATATAAATAGCTCTGGAAAAATTAATTTTGTAACAGATAATAATGTACATAGTATAATTGTAGATCGTTTTCATTTTGAGAATGCACTAAATAACTTATTAGATAATGCTATAAAATATGGTGGAGAAGAAGTAACTGTTACTATAAAATCATCCGTAAAAGAAACTATAATTACAGTGAGTGATAACGGAATTATTGAACAAAAGCACAAAGACAAAATATTTGATAAATTTTACCGAATCCCAAAAGGAAATACACACAACGTAAAAGGTTTCGGCATCGGTTTATATTACACTAAAAAAATTATTGAAAAACATCAAGGAAAAATAGAATTATTAAACGCTAAAAAAACATCATTTAAAATCACTTTGCCAAATGAGTAAATCTATAAAAATTCTTTTAGCCGAAGATGAGTTGAGCTTGGGTAAAATAATAGCCGAAAGCCTTACATATAGAGGCTTTGAAGTCATGCATTGTTTTGATGGTAAAGATGCCTTAGAAAAATATAATACGAATCAATTTGATATTTTAATTTTAGATGTAATGATGCCAAATTTAGACGGTTTTACACTCGCTAAAAAAATAAGGGAAACAAACACAAGCATTCCTATACTTTTTTTAACAGCAAAATCACAAACCATAGATGTTATTGAAGGTTTTAATGTTGGCGGAAACGACTACCTTAAAAAGCCTTTTGCAATGGAAGAATTGGTTGTAAGAATTCAGAGTTTAGTAAATGCTAAAAAGACTACAACATTAGAAAATAATGAAGTTGATATAGGTTTGTACTCTTTTAACAGAAAAAAACAAAGGTTGTATTATAACAACGCTATAATTAATTTAACTAGTAGGGAGTCAGATTTATTATATCAATTATTTCTACACAAAAATAATGTTTTAGATAAAGATTACATTCTAAATAAACTTTGGGGAGATAATGACTTTTTCAAAGCACGAAGCTTAGATGTATTTATATCAAAATTACGTAAAAAATTAAGCAAAGACAATCAGATTCAAATTATAAATACAAGAGGTTTTGGATACAAATTGGTTTGTTGAAAAATTCCCATCTTCCGTCTTCCCT
>CAYOFS010000103.1:3636-7111 GCA_964403095.1 uncultured Flavobacteriaceae bacterium
GCTTTACTTACATTTCCTGGCCCAGAATTATAAGCTGCTAAAGCCAAATCCCAATCGCCAAAAGTTCTGTAAAGTGAATTTAAAAATTTACAAGCTGCTTCGGTTGATTTTTGAGCATCACAACGCTCATCAGTATAAGAACTTACATTCAAATCAAATTGCTTACCAGTTGCATACATAAATTGCCATAAACCAGTTGCACCAACTCTTGATTTTGCTAAAGGATTTAAGCCTGATTCTACAACAGCTAAATATTTCATTTCCATTGGAACATCATGTTTTGACAATTGTTCTTCAATCATAGGGAAATAATAAGCCGACTTTGTTAAAAAACGTCCGTATTTTTCTTTTTTAGTGATGAATAATCTAATTATTCGTTCCAAAATCTCATTATATTCTACATTAAAAGGCGTTTTACTATTCAAATAAGCTAAACGTTGTTTAATAACTTCGGTTGATAATTCAGACTCATCATAAAATGTGTTAGAAATTTCATTATTAATGTTTAAGCTCGAATTTTCTAATTCGGAAAACCATAAATCATCAATTAATTTTGCGTATGCATCATCAGATAAAATAGATAAATCTTCGTTAATATATGTTTGAGTAATTGGTGTTAATTCAGTTTGAATAATTATTGGTTTTGTAGAACCTACGACTACTGTATCTGTAACCACTTTATTTTTATTCGTTATAATAATTTGCTCTTTTTGAATAGGTATTGTATCTGTTACAATATTGTTATCTTGCGCATAAGAAAGTGAACAAAATACTACTAAAAAAATAAAAATAAAATACTTCATAAAAATAAAATTAGGTTGGCAATATTACAATTTTTATTAAAATAAAAAATATACATCTTAAAAATTAACAAAATTTCATAGTAAAACGCATTAAATAGCTATTTATTTTAAAAAATAACAAAAGTAAAATTTGTTAAAACAAAATATAATCACAATATTTGTAGCTATTAATCAAACTTAAAATTAATGACACGTATTCAAATTAAAAATTTTGCATTAGTAGTATTGTTTTTTATACCATTTTTTGCCATTGCGCAAACAATAACAGGAACAGTAAAAGATAAAGACGGTGAAGCTATCCCTTTTGTAAAAGTAGTTGAAGATAAAGCAAGTAATAAAACCACTACAAAAGAAGATGGTTCATTTAGTCTAAGAGTAAGTATTTTACCAACCAAATTAATTGTTAGAGCAATAGGTTACAAAGAAGTAATTGTATCTGTTACCAATACAAAAAATCTTTCTATTACCTTAGAAAGGGAAGAATTAGGTTTGGAAAACGCTATGAGCGTTGGAAATCCTACAAAATCAAGAAATGTAATTGACTCGCCTGTTGCTACAAGTTATATTAGTATGGCAGATATTCAAGCAACTGGTAAAATAAGCTTAGAAGAAGTATTGTCTTATAGCTTACAATCATTTAATGCAACTAACCAAGTAAATGCAGATGTTTCTTCTCACTATGATGTAGCTGATTTAAAAGGCTTAGGTGCTAGTAGAATGTTAGTCTTAGTTAACGGAAAGCGTAAAAATTTAAGTGCGATTACTCACATTAATGACACTTATGGAAAAGGAGAAGTTGGAACGGATTTAAAAAGTATTCCTGTTGCAGCAATCGATCATATAGAAATATTAAGAGAAGGCGCTTCAGCTATTTATGGTTCTGATGCTATGGCAGGAGTTATTAATATAGTATTAAAAAAACAAACCGATGTTATTGCAGTTAATTATAAAGTAGGTATTACTTTAGATGGTGACGGAATGGAATCTGGTGGAGATGTTAACGGAACCTTTGCGAATAAAGATGGTGCTTATGTAAACTATACTATTAATGTTCGATATCAAGATTATATAAATAGAGCTGGAGAACCTGGAAAAGATGATTTATTCGGGATACCAAGCTCAAACAGTTGGATAAAAGAAAATGCAGATTTAGGAATGACAGTAGGAACACCTAGAATGTTAACTGGAAATGTATATTTTAATGGTGCTAAACCATTGAAAAACGGAAAAGGAGAATTATACGCAACTATCGGTGGTGAAGTTAGAAAAGGAAAAACATTTCTAATGGGAGTTGCTCCTTATATGGCAATGGACGCTGATAATTTATACAACGGTCAAGGTTATACGCCAGAGTTTAAAACAGATGTGATTGATAATATGAGTGTAGCTGGTATTAAATATAAAACTAACGGATTCAATATTGATTTTAGTGGAACTTTTGGAATAAATGATGTCGCAATATTTTTAGACGAATCATTAAATCCAGATATGGAATTAGATAGTCCAAAATCATTTGATAATGGTGGTTATCGTTTTCAAAATACTATCGCTAATTTAGATGTAACAAAATCTTTTGACGCTTTAAATCTTGCCTTTGGAGCTGAGTATAAAATAGAATCATTTAAAACAAAACAAGGCGAATTAGACTCATGGTTTGATAGTGGCTCAATTGGTTTTACTGGTATTAAACATCAAAATAAAGTAAGCGAAGACAGAAATAGCTTTGGTGCTTTTCTTGGGTTAGATTACGATATTTCGGATGAGTTTTTAATTGGAGCAGCCGCACGTTATGATGATTATAGTGATATTGGTGATCAAGTTTCTTACAAAGCAAATGCACGTTATAAATTTGCCGATAAAGGTGTTGTAAGAGCTTCTTACGGAACTAGTTTTAGAGCTCCTGCTTTACAACAGCAATTCACAAACTATACACAAAATAATTCAACAATAATATTAAGCCAAGCACAAAGAACAGCTTTAGGTTTTGATAACTTAAAAGCAGAAACGGCTACAAATATGAATGTAGGATTCTTTGTTACACCAATGAAAAACTTAAATATTGGTTTAGATTATTATAAAGTAGATATTAAAAACAGAGTTGTTTTAACAAGTGCTATTTCAGCACCTTTCTATTTTGGAATGGATAGAAAAGCTTTTATTAATGCTATCGATACAGAAACACAAGGAATTGATTTCACTGCTAAATATGATAATATCCGTTTTTCAAAAGGAGTTTTAGGTTTTTCTTTAGCTGCAAATTGGAACAATACAGAAATTGTTAAAAAACCAACTTCTTTAGCTACAGCTAATATATTTAATCGTACAGAAAGAAGTAGAGTAGAAACAGGAAGACCAAGCGTTAGAGGTTCTTTAGGTGTTAACTATGCTCAAGATACTTGGGATGTAAGCTTAAATAATAACTATTTTGGTGATGTAACTTGGCAACATGCAACCGATGAAACTAAAGACCAGACTTTTGCTGCAAAATTTTTAACAGATATATTAGTGAATTATCAATACTCTAAAAAAATTAGTTTTAATCTAGCTTTAAATAATATTCTTAATGTTTATCCAGATGAATTAAGCGGTAACGCTGGTTTAGATTTTGGCGGACGTTTTGTATATCCCACTCAAGTAAACCAATTTGGAATTAACGGAGCAAATGTGAGAGC
>CAYOFS010000104.1:0-7111 GCA_964403095.1 uncultured Flavobacteriaceae bacterium
TTTTAATTTCATAATTAATAAGTTATTGGTTAGATTTCAAATATAGTAAAAAAAATAAACTTTCGCATAAAAAAAGAGGATACTAATTTAGCAACCTCTTTTCATATTAAATATTAACTTTAACTTAAATTATTTTATTATTGAAATAATTCTATCATTAGTCCTTCGTAGTTTCCGTATTCCATTTCTAATAATCCTTCGAAATATTTATTAGCAATATCAGGGCTATCGTGGTTTTCTAGTAAGAAAATTGTATTGTAAATTTTTTGAATTTTTTCAATTGTTTTTTGCGAACTAGGTGTTGCTTTGATTTGGCAAGCAATGTTTAATTTATTTGTGGTATTTGGTGAAATGAGGGAGTTTAACCAGATTGTTTTACCGTTGTTGTCTATTTGTTTAAGTATAGCAATTGATTCTGTATTGCTTTGTAAATTAGTCTTAATATAGTTTAATATAATTTTGGGCATTTCAGGATGAAATATACTTGCTAAAGGTTTGTTTTGTATTTCAGATGATTGTGTTTGATGTGCAGTACAAAAATCTGTATTACAGAATTTAATATTTCCTTTTGATGTTATTCTACTGTTTAGTAATAGGTGAGTAGGAAGTGTTGCTGTTTTATTATTTAACGTAGCTGGTTTATAGTTTGTTAAAAACGAAAATAAATCAAGTGGTTTTTCTGATTCACGTTTTAATACTTTCTTGTTTTTAATTTGGGTATTAGTCTTAATAGTTGATATCATAATATTCCAGTTTTAAATGCGGTTATTTTAAGTTATCAACAAATGTACAATAAAATTGTTAATAAAACATATAAATTGTTAATAAGTATAATATAATTGTTAATAACTTTGTTTAAAACATGTTGATTGTATTGAGTTTGCATATGTAAAATACTGATTTTTAGCACGTTGTATTTGTCATTGTGTGATTTGGTTTATTATGGTTATAATTGTTAATAAGGTTGATTATATTTTAAAGTTATAATAAAATCTATTCTTATGCCAATTCTATTTCAAAATGTAAACGATATAGTTATTCAATTAGGAAGAGAGTAGAAAAACCATCAAAATATGATAGTTTATATAAAAACAGTATGGGTTAAGTAGATCTAATTTAGAGTTTAATTGCTTTTCCTTTTTGTTTAAATTTTGAGCCTTTATAGTATGCTGTAAACGTATAGGAGTTTTGTTTTAAGCCTGTAATTCTTACAATGAATTCTCTTTTGTCTAATTCGTTTTTTGGACTTTTTCTAAGTAATGAATATTCAAAGTTTGATATCCATTTAATATAAAATGTATCTTTCTTTTTATTGAAAGTTTCTATTTGTAAGGAGTCGTTTCTTGTGGCTATTGATTCGTAGTTGCCATCTTTTATGGTTGTTTTAAACGTTCCTGTTCTTAACTGTTCTGGATTTAAGTTGTTGGATTTGTTACATGAAATAAAAAACAGTATAATTAGTAAAAGTAAGTATTTCATGTGTTCATTTTGTTTTTTTACCAAAAAAATAATTTAAAGGTAATAATTTTTATACTTACGAATTTAATATTGGGCCAATATTTTATCTAGTAATCCGTAATGTCTTGTTGTGTCATGGATATAGTTATAACTTTCTATAAAACCTAATTCTGTTCCGTCAGCGTTTATGAATACAATTGTTGGAAATGACCTTTTGTTGCGTGTCTTGCTGTATTTTGTATCTAAAGTTAAATTGACCTGCTTTTGAGTGTCATTTACAATATCAGTTCTTCTTGGAAAATCAGCTTTGTATAAAACTAATTTTTCTTCAGCAATAGCTTTAAACTTATCCGAACTTAAAAAATCTTTATCTAATATTTTGCATATTCCACACCAATCAGAACCTGTGAAGAATATTAGAATTGGCTTGTTTTCTGTTTTTGCTATTTTTTTAGCAGAATCAAAATCGGCTATCCAATTTAATTCTTTAGAAGTGTTTTCTTGTGCATTTGCATTGCTAAATAAGAATATTGTTATTGTTAAAAGTGTAAATAGTTTGTTCATGTGTTGGTTTAATTATTTAATTTATTATTATCATTATTGGATTTATTTCTAAGTCCTATTATGCAAACATTTAACTCAAAACCTAGTAATAATATTATAGAGTTGAGCCATATAAATAGCATAAGAATTAAAACAGTACCAATTATACCGTACAACTCATTATACTGTGCAAACTTACTAACATATATTCCAAATAAAATAAAATTCAGAATAATTAAAAAGGTAGTGAAAATTGAGCCGGGAGAAAAGAAGTTTATTTTCTTCCCTTCTTTAGTACCAAAAAAGTACAATATGGAGATGCCTACAATAAGTGTTAAAAATAAAATAACATCCTTACCTATAGTTATCCATTGTATATCATCGGTTACATATCCGCTTTCTTTTAGCTTCCCAATACCTATTTCGTAGTAAATTATTACTGAAACTGTAAGTAACAAAAATAATGCCATAATTATTGATGTATATAATGCTGTGATATACTGCATTACAATGCTTCTGCCTTTTATTTTGTGATAGCTATCTTCAAAACCACTAAACAAAGCGTTAATGCCATTGGTCATTAAAAAAATTGATAATAGAAATACTGATGAGAGTAAGCCGCCATAACTATTATTGGCTATGTCTTTTATAACATAATCTACACTGTCGGCTGTTTTTGGAGGTAATGCTTGTTCAATAAGAAATAATAAATCTTCTTGAAAATTTTCTATAGGTATATATGGTATTAGTGTAAGAATAAATAATACAAACGGAAACATAGCCATAAAAAAACTAAAAGCAATACTTCCCGCTCTTGAGGTAACTGCGCCTTTAACTAGACCAATAATATACATTTCTAAAAGGTCGAATAAGCTCATTCCTTTTAGTCCTGGTATTTTTATTTTATCGGCTACTGTTGTTAAAAAACCAATAACAGGTAGTTTGAGTAAACGTTCTTTGTTTTCCATTAAATTAAATAAATTCCAATTTTTTAATTCTAAAAATTCAAAATTAGTGTTTGTTATTTGAATTTTAATGTTTATTATTCAAAAAAAATAGTTAAAAATAGGTATTTGTGTTCTTTTTGGTGTATTTTAAAATAGGTGATTGAAAATTAAAATCAATAGTTTAATCATATTTAGCATCAAAATTAGCATTCCATTTATTGTGTACTTTCATTACTTGTTCAACAACATCTCTAACGGCACCTTTACCTCCTTTTTTATGTGAAATGTATTTTGAAATACCTTTGATTTCTGGCGCAGCATCTTGTGGACAAGTAGGTAGTGCAACTAATTTTAGTACGGGAAAATCAGGTATATCATCACCCATATAAAGTACTTCGGATAATTTAATATTTTTTTTAGAAAGATAATCGTTTAGTTGTTCTGTTTTGTTATGAGCTCCAAGATAGATATCTTTTATACCCAAACCTTCTAATCTAGATTTTACAGCTTTATTTGTGCCACCAGTAATAATACAGACATTGTAGTCATTATCAACTGCAGTTTTTAAAGCGTAGCCATCTTTAATATTCATGCGTCTAACCATTTCTCCATCAGGAAAAATAGTAACAGTTCCATCAGTTAAAACACCATCAACATCAAAAATCAAGGTGGTTATTTGTGGTAGTATTTCTTTGTAACTCATTTTGTAGTATGTTTTATAATTGAATTAGTTAATAATTCGTAAACTTCTTTTTGTTCTTTATTAAGTAAATCAAGGTGTTTGTTAATAGTCTTTATATCATTTCTTATTGCAGGACCTGTTTGTGCCTTATTTGGTGATAGATTTTTTATTTTTTTTGACGTTTCTAATATTAATGGTTTCAGAATTTCAAAATCCACTTGATGTGTTTTGCAAATATCTTCGCCAATTTTATATAAGTGATTAGTGAAGTTGTTGACAAATACAGCGGCAACATGTAAGCTTTTGCGTTGCTCAGAATTAATTGCATACACTTTTTTTGAAATTGCTTTTGCAAGTTTCTCTAATAGTTTAAAATCAGCTTCATATTCCGTTTCAATACAAATGGGAATTTTTTTAAAGGATATTTTTTTATTTTTACTAATACTTTGTAAAGGATAAAATATACCTTTATTTGCTATACAATTCAAATCGGACATTGGAACGCTTCCTGAAGTATGAACTACTAATTTGTTCTTTAGTTGAAGTTTTTCAGAAAAATCACGAATAGAATCATCCGAAATAGCAATAATATAAATATCAGTCTCTTTTAATGCGTTTAAACTTTGGGTTGTTGGAATTTTCTTTTTAATAAAAAACGGACTAGGAGTTGATCTAGAAAATACCTGTTTTAAATTAACGCTATCCGATTTTATAAAAGCTTTAGCTAACTGAGTAGCTACATTGCCATTACCAAAAATAATTACATCAATCATAAATGCGAAAGTAATAAAAACCGATTAGTTAGACTATAAATTTATCTAAATATTCTTTACTTGGCATCATACAAGTTTCGTTTTTTCCAAACCATTTATACCTGTTTTTTGAAATATAGTCATAAATAAAATCACGAAAAAAACGAGGAACTATTAAAAGTAAATAGCTCAAATTATATGGAAATTTTAAATACTTGCCTATCTTTAATACTGCTGTAGATTTTGTATAGACCTTATTATTACTAATTAAAACAATACTTTTTAAGTTATTTAAAATATTTTTATTGTTTGCATGTAACAAAAGTTTCTTAGCAGCGTCTGATTGTAGAGAAGCAAATCTAAAATGGTTTTTTTTATCTTTTTTTAATATAAAAGAAACCGAATAGTTGCAAAGATTACAAATGCCGTCAAATAAAATAATAGATTTATTTTTATTGTTCATTTGACAAAGTTAAGTATAAAATTTATTTTTTAAAATGATTAAAATTGAAAAATTACATAAATCGTATCCAATAGGTAAAAAAGATTTTTTACATGTTTTAAAAGGGATTGATTTACATATTAAGGAAGGCGAATTTGTATCAATTATGGGATCTTCTGGTTCAGGTAAATCTACACTATTAAATATTGTTGGTTTGTTAGACAATCATGATGAAGGTAAATATACGCTTAACGGACAAGAAATAAAAGCATTAAATGAAAGTAAGGCAGCTGTCTTGCGTAATAAATTTTTAGGCTTTGTTTTTCAATCGTTTAACCTTATATCATATAAAACAGCCCTAGAAAATGTAGCCTTACCATTGTATTATCAAGGTGTAGCAAGAAAAGAACGTCAGAAAACAGCATTAGAATATTTAGATAAAGTTGGTTTGAAAAACTGGGCAAATCATCATCCAAATGAACTTTCGGGTGGTCAAAAGCAACGTGTAGCTATTGCGAGAGCTTTAGTGACGAAGCCAAAAGTTGTCCTTGCAGATGAGCCAACAGGAGCTTTAGATTCCACTACAACCGATTCTGTAATGGAATTATTAAAAGATATTAATAAAGAAGGAATGACCGTTTTTGTGATTACACACGAAGAAGAAGTAGCTGAGCAAACAAAACGCATTGTCCGTTTAAAAGATGGGCAAATAATAAGCGATGAATTAACTGGGAATTAGTTTTCGATTGTCAGTATTCAGTAAGCAGTTTTCAGTTAAGTATGTATCTATTTTAACTAAATTAACCATTAACCATTAAAAATGTTTGACCTAGATCGTTGGAGAGAAATATTCCAAGCCATGAGCAAGAATAAACTGAGAACTGTGTTGACAGGTTTTACGGTCGCATTTGCTATATTGCTTTTTACTTTACTTTTTGGAATTGGTAAAGGTTTGCAAAACACATTTAAAGATCAATTTAATGATGATGCTGAAAATTCTATTTTCATTAGAACTGGTAAAACTACAAAAGCATATAAAGGAAATCAAGTAGATAGAAAAATTAAACTTAAAAATGAAGATTTTGATTTTTTAGTTGATAAATTTGATGATAAAATAGAAAAAATATCAGCACGAGTATATACCGGAGTTCAGGCAATTTATAAAGGAAAAGTGAACTCTTACTCTGTTAGAGGAGTGCATCCTGATCATAAATTTATTGAAAAATCAATTATTATAAAAGGGCGATTTATAAACCAGTTTGATTTGAATAAAAAAGCAAAAGTTATTGCTATTGGTAGATTGGTAGAAAAAGATTTATTTGGAAGGCATTCAGCACTACATAAAAATATATCATTAAATGGAGTTAATTATAAAGTAATAGGTGTTTTTAAAGATGAAGGTGGAGATTGGGAAGAGCGTTATATAAATATTCCAATAACAACAACACAAGCTGTGTTTTTTGGTAATAATGAAGAAATAAATCAAATAGTAATGACTTATAATCCAAAATTAGATGTAGCAAGTGCATTGAGTTTTAGCGATAATATTTTAAAGTTATTAAAAAGAAAACATGCAGTATCACCAAGAGATCAAAGCGCTATTAGAGTGCATAATGTAGCAAAAGATAAAAAAGATGTAGAACAATTTATGTTTGTGCTAAATTTCATTGTAATTTTTATAGGTTTTGGAACGCTATTAGCAGGAATTATTGGTATTAGTAATATCATGATTTTTGTAGTGAAAGAACGTACAAAAGAATTAGGTATTCGTAAAGCATTAGGCGCAAAACCAAAACAAATTGTAGGTATGATTTTACAAGAATCTATTTTAATAACAGCATTGTCTGGCTATGTTGGCTTGTTGATTGGTATTGGAATATTAAAATGGTTCGGACCAGATTTAGCAGTCTATTTTATAAAAGATCCATCAGTAAGTGAAAGTGTCGTTATTGGCGCAACAATAGTTCTTATAATAGCAGGAGCAATTGCAGGATATATGCCAGCAAAAAAAGCAGCAAGAGTTAAACCAATTGAAGCCTTAAACGCAAACTAGATATGTTAAAATTTATATTTGATAGAGATACTTGGCAAGAGATATTTGGCTCCATTCGTAAAAATAAATTACGAACAGGTATTACTATTATTGGTGTAATGTGGGGCTTGTTTTTATTAGTTTCCCTTTTAGGAGCGGCAAGAGGAATAGAAAATAAGTTTAATAGTATGTTTGGTGGTCTTGCTACCAATAGTACTTTTGTATGGTCAGAAACAACAAGTAAGGCTTTTAAAG
>CAYOFS010000105.1:0-1437 GCA_964403095.1 uncultured Flavobacteriaceae bacterium
ATAAATTTGTTTGTTTTTAACTACCTAAAAAAGAAAAACGAATGTCAACAGACATAAAAATAAAAAAAGGCTTAACCATTAAGCTAAAAGGAACTGCTTCAAAAGAAATTGAAACAGCTTCTCGCTCACAAATTTTCACTATTTATCCAACAAATTTTCATGGTATTAAACCTAAACTTACTATAAAAGTAGGTGTTAAAGTTTTAGCAGGTGATGCATTATTTTATGCAAAATCTAATAAAGAAATGAAGTTTACTTCGCCAGTTAGTGGTGAGATAACCGATATTATTCGTGGTGCAAAACGTAAAATTTTAGCTTTAACTATTAAAGCAGATACAACGGATACTTATAAAGATTTTGGTGTAAAATCAGTCTCAAATCTTAATGAAGAACAGACAAAACAAGCTTTGTTAGAAAGTGGCGCTTGGGCATTTATCAATCAACGACCTTACGACACGTTGGCAAATCCAAATGATGCGCCAAAAGCAATTTTCGTATCTGGTTTCGATTCGGCACCTTTAGCAGCAGATGCTTTATTTGCATTACAAGGTAAAGAAAAAGCATTCCAAACAGGAATTGATGTTTTAGATAAACTAACCGAGGGTAAAGTTCATTTATCCATTCAAGGAAATTCATTTTTAAATAATATAACTGGTGTATCTATTCATAAGGTAACTGGAAAACATCCAGCAGGAAATGTAGGTGTTCAAATTTCTAAAATCAATCCTATTAATAGTGGTGATCGTGTTTGGACAGTAAATGCGCAAGACGTTGCTATTATTGGTAACTTATTTTTAACGGGTAAGTTTGATGTAACTCGTGTAGTTGCTTTAGCTGGAAGTGAAGTTAAAAATCCTAAATATTATCAAGTTAAACCTGGTACAGCTTTAGCTGATTTCACTAAGGATAAATTAGCATCGGATAAGGTAAGAATTATCAACGGAAACCCATTAACTGGTTCAATAGCAAAATTAAACGACAGTCTTTCGTTTAATTCTAATGAAGTTACTGTTTTACCCGAAGGTGGAAAACAACGTTTTATGGGTTGGTTACCATTTGTTGGAAATAGTTTACATAGTGTTTCAAGAACTTCGTTTTCTTTTTTATCACCCAATAAAGAATACGCACCAAACACCTTATTAAATGGGGAAGAAAGAGCTTTTGTAGAAACTGGTAATATGGAAAAAGTAATGCCTATAGATATATTTCCATTACAATTATTAAAAGCAGCAATGGTTGGCGATATTGACCGAATGGAAAGTTTAGGAATTTATGAAGTTGCTCCAGAAGATTTTGCATTAATAGATTATACAAGTTCCTCAAAAATAGAAGCACAAGATATTATAAGACAAGCATTAGATTTAATGATGGAAGAGGTTGGATAATCATTTAGATTAATAGACTATTTAACCTTAGATATATAGATTAAGATAAAAT
>CAYOFS010000105.1:1447-7084 GCA_964403095.1 uncultured Flavobacteriaceae bacterium
AACATTTATAAATAAAATTTGATTTATAAATTAATGATAATAATAAATGTAACATGTTCCATTAAAAAAAACAAGAGTGAACACATGAAATTTTTAAGAAAACAATTAGATAAAGTAAAACCACATTTTGAAAAAGGCGGAAAATTTGAAAAATTCGCTCCTGCTTTTAACGCAATAGACACTTTATTATTTACACCAGCGCATACAACCCAGAAAGGAGCTCACATTAGAGATGCTGTAGATTTAAAACGTGTAATGATTACCGTTGTAATTGCCTTAATTCCTGCCTTATTATTTGGAATGTGGAATGTAGGTTACCAACATTTTTCTCAAATTACAGGTTCGGATATGAGTTTTATGTCCTTATTTAGTTATGGAGCATTGAAAATGTTACCAATGATAATCGTTTCTTACGGTGTTGGTTTAGGTATCGAATTCGTATTCGCTATTTTCCGTGGACACGAAGTAAACGAAGGTTATTTAGTAACTGGTTTACTAATCCCTATGATTATGCCAATAGATTTACCATTATGGATGTTAGCCGTTTCGGTTGTTTTTGCCGTAGTAATTGGTAAAGAAGCATTTGGTGGAACAGGAATGAATATTTTAAATCCCGCTTTAATAGCACGTGCATTTGCACTTTTCTCTTATACTGGTTTTATGAGTGGAGATAAAGTTTGGGTTACCGATGCAGGAGTTGATGGATTATCTGGTGAAACCATTTTAGGAACATTAGCATTAGGAAAAGAAACTGCTACAAGTACAATGGATATGTTTATGGGTTATATGCCAGGATCGGTTGGAGAAACTTCGGTATTAATGATATTAATTGGTGCAGCTATTCTTTTATTTACAGGTATTGCAAGTTGGAGAATAATGTTATCCTCTGTAATAGGTGCCGCTTTAATGGGATTGATTTTTAATGCCGTAGGTAGTGATACCAACGCATTATTTAATTTCTCTTGGTACGAACATTTATTAGTTGGTGGTTTTGCATTTGGTATGGTATTTATGGCAACAGATCCAGTATCATCAGCACAGACAAACAAAGGAAAATGGATTTACGGTTTCTTAATAGGTGTATTTGCAATTTTAATTAGAGTTGTAAACCCAACCTTACCAGAAGGTGTAATGATGGCAATATTACTGATGAATGTATTTGCGCCAACTATTGATCATTATGTAATCAATGGAAACATCAAAAGAAGACAAAAAAGATTAACTAAACTACAAAAAGCATAATTATGAACAAAAATAGTAATGCATATACTTTTTTATTCGCCATTATATTAGTGGTTACCGTAGCGTCACTTTTAGCTTTCGTATCCGAAGGAACTAAAGAAAAAAGAGCGAATAATGTAAAGTTAGAAAAAATGCAAAACATCTTATCTACTATTGGTGTTGATGTAAGTAGAGAAGAAGCAGGAAAAGTTTTTAAAGACTATGTAAAACAAGAATTGTCTTTAAAAGCAGATGGAAGTATTGATACAACGGTAAATGCATTTAAAATCAACCTAAAGCACGAAACAAAAAAACCAGTAAACGAACAACGTTTCCCTATTTATGTAACCGAGAAAGATGGTAAGAAAAACTATGTTATACCATTATTTGGAGCAGGTTTATGGGATGCAATTTGGGGTTATGTATCTTTAGCAGATGATGAAAATACTATTATTGGTGCATCGTTTGATCATAAAGGAGAAACACCTGGTTTGGGTGCAGAAATCAATCAATCTTGGTTTGAAGATCAGTTTAAAGGAGAACAAATTATGGAAGGTTCTAAATTTGTATCCGTTAAGGTTGTAAAAGGAATTACACCAGAAAGTGATAAACACGGTGTCGATGGAATATCTGGAGGAACAATTACTTCCGATGGAGTTTCACTAATGATAGAAGAAAGATTAAAACGCTATTTAGCATATTTTAAAAATAATTAATGATGGCAGAAAAGGAAGCATTATTTTCTAAAAAAAACAGACGATTATTAATCGACCCATTAAACGATGATAATCCTATTTCAGTACAAGTACTTGGTATTTGTTCTGCATTAGCAATTACTGTACAATTAAAACCAGCCATTGTAATGTCAATAGCAGTATTATTTGTATTGGTTTCCAGTAACGTAATTGTATCACTTATTCGTAATATGATACCAAGTCGTATTCGTATTATTGTTCAATTAGTGATTGTTGCAAGTTTGGTAATCTTAGTAGATTTAATTTTAAAAGCGTATTTATACGATGTAAGTAAGGAGTTATCCGTATTTGTTGGTTTAATTATTACCAACTGTATTATTATGGGACGATTAGAAGCATTCGCTTTAGCGAACACACCTTGGAGAGCCTTTTTAGACGGAATTGGTAATGCTGGCGGTTATGCATTAATCTTAATTGTAGTTGCAGCTTTTAGAGAACTATTAGGTTCTGGTAAATTATTAGGTTATGAAATATTAGGACATAAAGGAAAAACATTATTAGACTCAACAGGTTTATATAGTTTTGGATATGAAAATAATGGCTTTATGTTGTTATCACCAATGGCATTGATTGCAGTTGGTATTTATATTTGGATACAGCGATCTGGAAATAGAAAATTGATTGAAGCTAAGAATTAGTGTTCAGTTGGCAGTGTTCAGTTTGATAAAGAAATTATAAAATAAAGAACAAAAGAAATGAAATTTCAAGATTTACTTGCTTATAAAAAGTCATTTGACTTAGCAATGGAAATTTTTGAGATGACAAAAAAGTTTCCAAAAGAAGAAATTTATTCTTTGACAGATCAAATTAGGAGGTCATCAAGAAGCGTTTCTGCAAATCTTGCGGAAGCATATAGAAAGAGATTATATCCTAAGCATTTTAGAAGTAAGTTGACAGATTGTGATGGAGAAAATTCAGAAACACAAGTTTGGATACAATTTTCATTTAACTGTGGATATATTAAAGAAGAAAAGTATAACGAATTATTAAAAAAAAGTGAAGAAGTAGGGAAATTACTCAATTATATGATGCAAAATCCTACCAAGTTCGGAGTGAAAGATAGTTAGTAGATGCAGTTAGCAGTGGTCAGTGTTCAGTGTTCAGTTAGCAGTTAGCAGTTAGCAGTGAGTACTGAACACTGAGTACTGAACACTGAACACTGAGTACTGAACACTGAATAGTAAAACAAAAATTATGGATTTAATAAACTTATTTGTAAAAAGTATATTCATCGAGAATATGATATTTGCCTATTTCTTAGGGATGTGTTCATATCTTGCGGTGTCAAAAACAGTAAAAACAGCAATGGGCTTAGGCTTGGCGGTAATCTTTGTATTATCCATTACAGTTCCTGTAAATTACCTGTTAGAAAGTTACATTTTAAAACCAGGCGCTTTAGGAACTTGGTTGGGTGCAGAATATGCCAATATTGATTTAAGTTTTTTAAGCTTTATTATGTTTATTGCTGTAATTGCATCTATGGTACAATTGGTTGAAATGATTGTTGAAAAATTTGCACCAGCATTGTATAGTTCATTAGGAATTTTCTTACCGTTAATCGCAGTAAACTGTGCTATTTTAGGTGGATCATTATTTATGCAACAAAAAGATTTTGGTACAATTACCGAATCATTCGTTTACGGATTAGGTTCAGGTATTGGTTGGTTATTGGCCATTGTAGCGATTGCTGCCATTAGAGAAAAAATAAGTTATTCAAACATTCCCGCACCTTTAAAAGGATTAGGTATTACCTTTATCATTACGGGTTTAATGGCAATTGCCTTTATGAGTTTTGGAGGAATAAAGCTTTAATTAGAGGCAAGAGGTAAGAGCCAAGAAGCAAGAGATGAGAACCAAGAAGCAAGACTGTGGATTTAATAAGAAATTAAAATGGCTAGACATAATTTTAAAAATCTTAAGATTTGGCAAGATGGAATTTCGTTAGTCTCAGAAAGTTATAAATTAACAAAAACCTTTCCTAAGTTTGAGGTTTTTAGTTTATCAAGTCAAATGAATAGATGTGCTGTTTCAATTCCTTCAAATATTGCTGAAGGCTCAAGTAAGAGTACAAATAAACATTTTAGTAAATATCTTGAAGATAGCTTAGGTTCTGCTTTTGAATGGGAAACACAATTGATTATAGCATTTAATGCAACATATATAAGTAAAGAAGAATTTCAAAGATTAGAAGAAAAAATAACAACATTACAAAGAATGATTACAGGATTTAAGAATGGTTTAGATTAATATTCTAAAGTTGAAGCAAGATTAATTAAGTCTTGTTTCTTGGTTCTTACTTCTTGCATCTTAAAATAAAAAAATGAGTCCAATAGTAGCAAGTATCGTATTTTCATTAATACTAATAGTTTTTTTAGTAAGTATCTTACTATTCGCCAAAGCGAAATTAATGCCATCGGGTAAAGTTAAAATTACCATCAACGGAACAAAAACAATCGAAGTAGATGCAGGTGGAACCTTATTATCAACCTTAGGAAACGAAAAAATATTCTTACCATCGGCTTGTGGTGGCGGAGGAACTTGTATTCAATGTGAATGTCACGTTCAATCTGGTGGTGGAGAACCTTTACCAACCGAAGTACCAAACTTTAGTCGAAAAGAATTAGCCGAAGGAATTCGTTTATCTTGTCAGGTAAAAGTAAAAAACGATATGGAAATTTCCATTCCAGAAGAAATTTTTGGTATTAAAAAATGGGAAGCAACTGTTGTTTCAAATTACAACGTAGCCACATTTATTAAAGAATTTATTGTAGAATTACCAGAAGATATGGATTATAAAGCTGGTGGTTATATCCAAATTGAAATACCTAATACGGAAGTCAATTACAAAACAATAGACGTAACAGCACATCCAGAAGAACATCCTGGTGAACCAGATAAATTTAAAGCAGATTGGGAAAAATTCAATCTTTGGCCTTTAAAAATGAAAAATTCCGATGATGTAGAAAGAGCTTACTCTATGGCATCTTATCCAGCAGAAGGAAGAAAAATAATGTTAAATGTACGTATAGCAACACCACCATTCGATAGAGAAAAAGGCGGTTGGATGGATGTAAATCCAGGCGTTGCATCGTCTTATATATTTGATAAAAAACCAGGCGATAAAGTAATTGTTTCTGGTCCTTATGGAGAATTTTTTATCAACCCAAGTGATTCCGAAATGCTTTATGTTGGTGGTGGAGCAGGAATGGCACCAATGCGTTCGCACTTGTATCACCTATTCCGTACCTTAAAAACGGGTCGTAAAGTAACGTATTGGTATGGTGGACGATCAAAAGCAGAGTTATTCTACGTAGATCACTTTAGAGCTTTAGAAAAAGATTTCCCTAACTTTAAATTTTACATTGCCTTATCCGATCCTGCAGAAGCAGATAACTGGAAAGTTAAAACCGATGTAAACGATGAAGCTGGAGACGGATTTGTTGGCTTTATTCACCAAGTAGTAATAGACCAATATTTATCTAAACACGAAGAACCAGAAGACTTAGAATTGTATTTTTGTGGACCACCATTAATGAACAAAGCAGTTCAAAAAATGGGTGAAGACTTTGGTATGGCAGATGAGAATATTAGATTTGATGATTTTGGTGGGTAATAATATTAATCAGACGGATAAATAAGAGACAAGAACCAAGAGACAAGA
>CAYOFS010000106.1:0-3221 GCA_964403095.1 uncultured Flavobacteriaceae bacterium
GTTATTTTAATTAAAAAAATGTACTTTTACGTTTTAAATTAAAAATCAATGAATAAGTTAGCACTATCAATACTCCTTTTTTTTACAATATCTCCGTTGTCTTCTCAAATTGTTACTATTAATGATAGTGCTAATTCAGAATCAAACTTTAACCTACAATCCTTAGTTGAAAACGTTTTGATTACAGGTGGTTGCTCTCAACTAAACAATTTTTCAGAACAAAGCTATGGAGCAACAACAGATCCTGAAAAAAGTTATGGCTATTTCACTAGACCTACAGGAAGTACCTTCCCTTTTGAAGCTGGGATTGTATTATCAACAGGACATGCAAATGGAGGCGGGAACATAATAAATAATACATCTTTAGTAAGTACAGATAATGGTCTTGGCGGAGATGCGGATTTATTAAACGCTTTAGGTGCTGGAAACACATTTAACAATGCAACTTATGTGAAATTTGATTTTATCCCTGTATCTGATAATATTAGTTTTAGATTTTTAATGGCATCTGAAGAATATGACAACACAACAGAATGTCATTATGCTGATGGTTTTGCATTTTTATTACGTGAAGTAGGCACAGCAAACTATATTAACTTAGCCGTTCTTCCTGACAATGTAACCCCTGTTAGTGTTACCAATATTACAAACTCCACAGTATGCCCTTCTAACCCTTTTTATTTTAAAGGTTATTATGATGCTCCTGATTTTATTCAAGACACAAATTTTGGAGGTAGAACAGTAGCTCTTACCGCTTCAGCAACAGTAACCCCAAATGTGACTTACGAAATAAAACTTGTAGTTGCAGATGAAGGGGATAGTGTTTGGGATTCTGCTGTTTTTTTAGAGGCTGGAAGTTTTAACTTAGGTGCCTCTTTAGGAGAACCTAGAGTAAAATATAACGATACTGCCATTTGTGAAGACGAATATTTAATAGATGCTGGGATTGATAACGGAACATATAGATGGTTTAAAGATGGTGTTGAAATTGTAGGAGAAACCAATCAAACATATCTCGCCAACCTAGGAGATGGACTCTATAAAGTAGAAGTTACCCTAAATACAACATGTATTGCCGAAGATGACATAATATTAGAGTTCGTAACACAACCAACTGCCAACAATGCAATCTTAAATCTAAAAGCGTGTGATAGTGATGGTGATGGATTTGAAAACTTTAATTTAACCTTTAAACAAAATGAAATATTAGAAAGTCAAAGTTTTGCAGAATTTAATGTCTTATATTTTACTGACAATACATACACTACTTTAATAACAAACCCTACGGCATATAACAGCGATGGAAATGAAACAATATATGTACAAGTTAGCAATAGATTAAGTGATAATTGTATAGCAGAATCTAGTTTTGATCTTGAAATTTCTGATGTAGATGTTAACAATGCTATAACACCTTTGAAAATTTGTGACGATGATAATGATGGTGTAACTCTTTTTGACTTAACAGTTAGAGATTCTGAAATGTTAAACGGACAAGATCCTAACAACTTTACTATAAGATATTATGACAATGACACATATACATCTATAGTTCCTATTCCAACTGCATTTGAAAGCGACTCAACAACAATATATATTAAAATTAGAGACAACAACAACCTTCTTTGTGTGGCATTTGCTCAATTTGACATTGTAGCCTCTACGACATCTATCAAAACAGACACCAGCACACTGTTTGTATGTGATACTGATGCAGATGGAAATGCAACATTTAATTTAGAAGACAGAGCCATGGAAATTTTAGATGGTCAAGATTCCAATGATTATACTATCCAGTATTTTACTGATAGTACTTTAACAAATCAAATTATCACTCCAACAACTTTTGACAGTACAGGGCAAACAATATACATACAAATAATCAATAATGAAAATACAGATTGTAAAAAAGACTCAAGTTTCGAGATAGAAGTATCTTCCGTAGAAATAAACACTACAACAACAAAACTTTATAATTGTATTCATACACTAAGTAATACAGCTACATTTGATTTAACACAAAGAGAAAGTGAAATACTCAACAGTCAAAATACAGCAGATTATTCTGTCCATTATTTTACTGATAATACATATACAAATGAAATTTTAGATCCAACTTTATTTGATAGCGCAACAACAACTATTTTTATAGAAGTTCGAAAAATAGCAGACCCTACTTGTAAGGCACAATCTAGTTTTGAGATAGAAGTTACTTCGGCTATTACTCCTACTACTATTACCAATATTGTAAAATGTGACAATTCGGCTACGACATCTTTCAATTTAACCGATAGAGAAACAGAAATTTTAATGGGGCAAGATTTAACTAAGGTTGCATTAAAATATTATTCAGACAATACATATACTACCGAAATAACAGACCCTTTAAACTATAATAGTACTACAGCAACAATATATATTCAAATAACAAATATAGAAAATTCTTTATGCTTTTCTCAGTCTAATTTTGAAGTAATACAAGTTAATACTATTGTAGGCACAAATATTGATATTATGTATTTATGTGATGATGACCTAGATGGCATAGCCACATTTGATCTTACAGAAAAAGCAATAGCTATTTTAGATGGTCAAAATGCAAATGATTTCACTATTCATTATTTCACTGATGCCGCCCTAACAAATGAAATTTTAAACCCAACAACATTTAATAGTGCTGGTCAAACAATATACATTCAAGTAATAAGTAATTTACTCGCAACTTGTACTGCTACAAGCAGTTTTGAAATTGAACCAAAATCAACTGAAGCCGCAGAACCTCAAGATATTCCTAAAATTAGTTTTTGCGACAATAATACTGTTGGTAACGAACAAGACGGCTATGTGTTATTCAATTTAGAAGATAGAAAAACAGTCCTCTTAAATAATTATAGCGACACTGCATATACGCTTACGTATTTTACAGATGATTTATACACTAATCAAATCCCTAATTCACAAATTAATACTTATCAAAATACATCAGCTGTACAAACAATTTACGTACAAATGACTAATAATATAAAAACAGATTGCTACGACAGAACATCATTTGAAATTGAAGTTTACGATGTTCCATTAATAAATTCAGCTATAGCTTACACGCAATGTGATACCGATTTTGATGCTATTGACACCATAAATTTAACACAACTAAATAGTAGTATTTCTGATAATTTTGAAAACGAAACATTTACTTATTATACTAGTTTAACCGATGC
>CAYOFS010000106.1:3321-6981 GCA_964403095.1 uncultured Flavobacteriaceae bacterium
TTTCTGATAATTTTGAAAACGAAACATTTACTTATTATACTAGTTTAACCGATGCACAAAACAATAATATTCCACAAAGTATTCAAAACCCAGAAAATTATATTTCTGGTGATGTAGTTATATGGATAAGGGTTGCTAGTGACCATTGTTTTAAAATTTCTCAAGTAACCATAGTAGTTCAAATATCTACAATAAGCTATAACAATACATTAATTGAATGCGATGACTATATTGATGAAGCTAATAATGATTATGATAATATTTCTACTTTTGATTTAACTCAAGTACGTAATGACTTACTAGCCTTGTACCCAACTACAGAACAACCAAATCTAAATATTAGTTTTTTTCCTTCTTTAATTGATGCTCAATCGCTGACTAATATAATCACAAACCCCGTAAATTACAGAAACACAAGTACAACAACCTTAGCTACTCCAGAGCGTATTTATATTAGAATAGACAATTCTTCAACTACTGAATGTACTGCTTTTGGAGATAATTTATACATTGATTTAATTGTCGAACCTATACCCTATTTTGAAATTGAAGATCAAATTTTATGTGATAATACACTACCAACTCCTTTAGAAGTTCGAGTAGAAAATTATGACAGCTTATATGCTTATGAATGGAAAGATGCCAATGGAAATACACTCCTAACAGATGCTGATTTTTCTGGAATCGCATTTATAACCTCTGGCGGAGAACATACCGTAACCGCAACTAGCACAAATGGATGTACAAAAACACATACATTTAATGTACAAATATCAAGTATTCCTGTTTTTAATACAGTTACTATTCTTGACGATAGAGCAAACAATAGTATTTCCGTTTTAGTAAATGGTTATGGAGATTATGAATTTGCATTAGACAATCAAAATTTTGTCGATGGAAATGAGATTAACGGACATGTTTTTTATAATGTTATTGAAGGCTTACATACAATTTATGTGAATGATAAAAATGGATGCGCACCAATAATTGAAAAAGAAGTAATTGTAATTCGTTTTCCAAAATATATATCACCAAATCACGATGGACAACACGATGAGTTTTATGTTTATGGAGCAGATGATTTTGTAGTTTCATCTGTTACTATCTTTGACAGGTATGGTAAAGTAATTACTATCTTAAATCAAAATGAAAAATGGGACGGAACACATTTAGGTAAATTAGTTTTACCCGCAGATTATTGGTTTTTAGCAAAATTTATTGATAGCCAAGGTAAAATATATGAACGCAAAGGTCATTTTAGTGTGAAATTATAGAATCACTCATATTGAAAAAAATAATTGTTATATCAATATTACTTTTTCTAACGTGGGCACATATATATGCGCAAGATATTTCTCTATATAGTCAGTTTAGTGGTCATGTAGATTTTACCATGATCGGCAACACACTCAATCATAGAGAAAATGAAGGAAACGACTCGCAGTGCTCTATTTTAACAAGCTCTTCGGCTACTTTAAATTTGGATACTAATGATTATATTGAAGCCGCTTATTTATATTGGGCTGGTTCAGGAACTGGTGATTTTGATGTAAGTTTAAACGGAATTAATTTAAGCTCACAAAGAAACTTTGCTACAAGCTACTATACCTATGAATTTTTTAGTGCTTTTGTAGATGTAACCAATCAATTAAGAAATACAGGTAACGGAACTTATACTTTAGCCGATTTAGATCTAAATACTGCCATACAAAACTATTGCCAATATGGAATAAATTTTGGAGGTTGGGCTATTGTAATAGTCTATTCAAATCCGAATTTACCTATCAATCAGATAAATGTTTATGATGGCATGCAAAGTGTTGTACCAAACAGTGTAACCATTGAATTACAAACCTTAAATGTAATTGATAATATCGGAGCTAAAATAGGATTTTTAGCTTGGGAAGGTGATAGCGCTCTTGCTGTTCAAGAAACCCTAACTTTCAATGGAAACATTATTGGAAACCCACCATTAAACCCATATAATAACGCTTTTAACGGAACTAATAGTTTTACTGGAGAAACAGACTTATATAATATGGATTTAGATGTATATGATATTGAAAATTTTATCAATATTGGCGACACATCAGCAACCATAGAACTCCATTCTGGTCAAGATTATGTCATGGTTAATAGTATTGTTACAAAGTTAAACTCTCAATTACCCGATGCTACTGTTCAATTAAATAATTACCACGTAACAAATTGTAACGACAGAAATTTTAACGTCAACTTTACAGTTTTCAACTTACCAGACGCTACGGATACTTACCCTAGCAACACACCTATTAGCCTATATGCTTTTGATGGAATTAATTACTTCTATTTAGGAACTCATTATAATAGTGCTGATATTGAAATTGGAGATTTTGAACATCAGACACATCTCATTAATACTTTACCCGATGAAGTGCCAAATAACTTTATTTTATTTGCATATGTTGATGATGATATAAACGGGAATAGTACTGTTTTAGAACTAAATGAAAACAACAACAGTGCACAAATACAAATATCGCTCCCACAAATACCAATTGCAAACAATGTACCTCTACAATTTACTTGTGAACAAACACCAAATATAACCGATGGAATAGCTGAGTTTAATACTAGCGGAATTCATGAAATAATTCTAGGAAACAGTCAGCAAAATATGGAAGTTTTATATTTTGACGCTCTAGGTAATTCACTACCAAGTCCATTACCAAATCCTTTTATAAGTACCTCACAAATTATAAATGTAACTGTGCAAAACCCTATTAATACCGATTGCTCAGCAAATACCACAATTCAATTTACCGTAGTTCCACTACCTGAATTTGATGTTAATGATGATTATATTTGTTTAGATTCGTTTCCTGAAAGCACCTTAGTAAGTATTCAAAACCCTTTAGATACATACAATTACCAATGGTATAATTCCAATCTTGAACCTATCGGATTAAATCAAGACACTTTAGAAATAACCAATATTGGAACTTATTCCGTTACAGCAACATCAACAATTCAAGATTGTTCCACAACCAAAGAGTTTACCATTACAAGCGAACAGGTGTTATTTTCAAAACCTGAAAATATTTTATTATGCAACCAAGCTTTTGAAACCGCTTTTTTTGATTTAGAAAGTATCAACAATCAAGTTACAACGAATACTAATTATGAAATAAGCTATTTCACATCAATTAATGATTTACATACTAACGAAAATGAAATTAACACTCCAAATAATTATTTAAACACTTCCAATCCACAAATAATATTTGTAAAAATAACGAGCCTATTAAATGATTGTTACAATACAACTAATTTTAATTTATTGGTAGAGAATTGTCCGCCAATTGTACCCGAAATTTTCACACCAAACCAAAACGAAAACAATAACTTTACAATACAACACTTAAGAGATATTTTTTTAGATTTTGATTTGAAAATCTATAATCGCTATGGTAATTTAATTTACCAAGGTGATAATAACACCGCTGATTGGGACGGAACATATAAAGGAAGTCAATTACCATCGGCAACATATTTTTACACTTTAGAGCTAAACGATGGTTATTTCGAGTCTAAAAAAGGCTGGGTTTATTTACTTCATTAACCTACTATATTTTGTATTTTTGCATAATAAATAGTTTGTCAATGAAAAAAATATTCACC
>CAYOFS010000107.1:0-6966 GCA_964403095.1 uncultured Flavobacteriaceae bacterium
GTTAATTTTAATAAATTACTATGTTTTAGTTAAAATTCTAGGTTTTTACTATGGTTTTTTTGTATATTGCGAACTTAATAATTTATTTAACAACAATTAACAAACTGCAATCATGAAAAAATTTACATTATTATCACTACTACTATTTACAGTTAGTTTTGCTTTTTCGCAAACAATTGTTAGTACTTCGCAAGAAAATAAAAAAGGCCTTTTAGAGGAATATACAGGTATTCATTGCGGCTATTGTCCTCAAGGGCATACAATTGCAGATAATATAAAGGCAGCAAACCCTAATACATTTCACATCATCAATATTCATGTTGGTACTTTTGCCGTTCCTGGGAATGGAGAACCGGATTTTAGAACAGATTTTGGATCTGCAATTGATAATCAAGCAGGAGTGACAGGGTATCCAATGGGCTCAATCAATCGTCATGTTTTTTCAGGGTCAAATACAGCGATGAGTAGAGCTAGTTGGGCAGGTGCTTTTAATCAAATTAAAACTCAAACAGCTTACGTTAATGTAGCGGTTGAGTCTGAGATTAATATTGCTACTAGAGAATTAACAGTTCATGTAGAAGCTTATTATACAGGTGCTTCTCCAGAAAACACTAATTTATTAAATGTAGCGTTGTTACAAAATAACACTTTAGGACCACAGAGTGGAGGCGGTGCTGGTAATAACTATAATCACAGTCATAGATTAGTGCATATGTTAACAGGTCAATGGGGAGAAAGTATTACAACTACTAGTCAAGGAACATTTGTAGATAGAACATACACATATACGGTGCCTACTTCTTATAGAGGTGTTTGGACAGATATGAGCAACTTAGAAGTGATAGCTTTTATTACAGAAACTCAACAAGAGGTTGCTAATGTTGATGGGGTAAATGTAACAACAACCGGAACTTTATTAGCTAGCGATGCAGCAATAACTTTAATTGATACTCCTAAAGGGAATTGTGATTTGGATGTTGCTCCAAAATTATCATTATATAATGCGGGACAAAACCCATTAACTTCTTTATCAATTGAATATAGTGTAAATGGAGGAACAGCTCAAACACATAATTGGACTGGTAACGTAGCTTCATTACATGTGGCAGAAGTCACACTACCAGTACAGAATATTTCATTAATTACAAATAATACAATTTCGGCAACAATTATGTCTTCAGATGGAAATGCTTCAAATGATAACTTTTCGGTAACGTTTACTAAACAAGAATTTTTATCAGAAACTTTTGAAGATATTCATGTATTTATCGATACCGATAATTGGGGTTATGAATTAACTTGGGAGGTAAAAAACTCAAGTAATGTAACCGTTGCTAGTGGTGGAGGTAATGGTAATAATGGTAGTGCTGGTTCATATGGTAATAATATTACGGCAACAGAAGTGTATAATTTACCTACGGATTGTTATAAATTAATTGTTAATGACTCATATGGTGATGGTGGTAATGCGGTAATAGTAAGAACAACGAATAATCAAACAGATGTAGTTTCTATTACTGGAGGATATGGTTTTGGAGATGATGTTTCATTTAAAACATCTTCAACCGCTGCAATTGATGAATCTTTATTAAATAAAGTGTCTATGTATCCAAATCCTGCAAGTGATGCAGTAACCTTTATGCAAGCTAAGGATCTAGAAGTTACGATATTTGATGTTTTAGGAAAGCAAGTTTATAAAAACACGTTATTATCTAATTCTCAAGAAGTGAATTTATCTCAGTTAAATCAAGGTGTTTATCTTGTAAATATCACAAATGGAGTTAGTAAAACAATGAAAAAATTAATAATTAAATAATAACAAAATGAAAAATTTAAAATACTTAGTAATATTTGCTATTATAGCAATAGTATCATTATCTTGTAAAAAAGATGATGTAGAAGAAGTGACTGAAACAGATGATTATACAGTTACGTATGATGGAAGTGAATTAACAGAAGGGCAAGAAGTTGTTTTTAATGTGGTAGGTGATGAAACAGGGCAAATATCTTTATCTGTTAAAAACATCTCTAATTCAGAAATATTTTTAAAATCTGAAATTATATCTGTAGCAGGTAATTACGCTTCAGAAACTTTTGGAGTTTGTATGGGTGATTGTGCCTATGCTTTGTCAGTTCCATATGTGTCGGGGACTTATAGTCTTGGAGCTAATCAGACTTCAGGAGCTACGGATATTAAATTTTTTAACACAAATGATAGAAGTGGGAATTTGACTTTTAATTTAAGATTATTTCAAGTTGATGAAAATGGAGCTGAATTGACTTCTGAAAAAGCGGTGAACTTCACTTATAAATACGTAGCGCCATAAAAAAATAAAATATTTATTAAATCAGTCAATGGCTGTAAATATATTTATGTATATTTGCAGCCATTTTAAAATTAACCCTATAAAAGATAAGTTGTGAAAGGAGGTGCCTTAATATGTTAATCATTCCAGTAAAAGATGGAGAAAATATAGATAGAGCGTTAAAACGTTTTAAACGTAAATTCGACCGTACAAAGACAATGAAAAGATTACGCGAGCTGAAACAATTTGATAAGCCGTCAGTAGTTAATCGTCAACAAAAAAAGAAAGCAATTTACGTTCAACGTAAAAAATTAACAGAAGAATAATTAATAGAAATATTATATTATTTTTATGGTAATATTGAATCCGTTATTAAGCAAAATAGTGTAATTTTGTAAATAACGGGTTTTTTTATGGAATCAATTGAAGCTTTTTTAGACTACCTCTTACTTGAGAAAAAGTATTCACAACATACAATTATTTCATATAGAAATGATTTAATGTCATTTTATGCTTTTTCGAAAAAAGAATTTGATTCATCAATAATTGAAAAAGCACACTATCCACAAATTAGAACTTGGATTGTTTATTTAGTTAAAAACGGCATTTCTAATAATACAGTTAATAGAAAGATAAGTAGCCTCAGGTCGTTTTATAAATTCCTAATTAAAATAAAAACAATAACTACTAATCCTTTACAAAAACATAAATCATTAAAAGTACCAAAGCGAGTGAATATTCCATTCAATGAAAAAGAAATAAGTGAAGTGTTAAGTGTTTTAGACGGAGAAGAAAATTTTGAATCGGTTAGAAATAAATTGATCATTGAAATGTTCTATGTAACAGGCATAAGAAGAAGTGAGTTAATAGAGTTAAAGTTGACAAGTGTAGATTTGAAACAGCGAGTTATTAAGGTTTTAGGAAAGCGAAATAAAGAGCGTTATTTGCCTATGTTGGAAATTCTAGTAAAATCTATAAAAGAGTATTTAGATTTTCGAAATAAAATAAAGACGGATAGTGATTATTTATTTCTAACAATTAAAGGAAATAAATTATACGGAACGCTTGTGTATCGTGTAATAAACAACTACTTTAGTAGTGTATCTACAAAAGTAAAAAAGAGTCCGCATGTTTTGAGGCATGCCTTTGCTACTCATTTACTTAACGAGGGAGCAGATTTGAATGCTGTTAAAGAGTTGTTAGGTCATGCTAGTTTGGCATCTACTCAAGTATATACTAATAGTAGTTTAAAAGAATTGAAAAATGTGTATAACCGAGCTCACCCAAGAAGCTCAAAAAATTAGAAAGCGTATGAAAGTATTGATTCAGTCTGTAAATTTTAATATGGACAAAGATTTAAAAGTGTTTATCGAAGATAAATTTGAAGTTTTAGAAAAATTTTATGATAGAATTATCGGAGCCGATGTGTATTTGAAAGTTCAAAAGACTAGTGATAAAGATAATAAGTCTATAGAAGTTAGGTTGAAAATACCTGGAGATGATATTATAGTGAAAAAAACAGCAAAAACTTTCGAAGAAGGAATCCTTGTAGTTGCTGATTCTTTAAAGCGTAGTTTAAAAAAAACTAAAGACAAACAAAGGAGCCATTAAAAAAAATTAAAAAAAAATTAAAAAATGTTTTGATAATAAAAAAAACATCTTACATTTGCAGTCCGTTAGAAAAAGCGGGCTGTTTTTTTTGAAATAAATTAACAAAAGCCGATGTAGCTCAGCTGGCTAGAGCAGCTGATTTGTAATCAGCAGGTCGTGGGTTCGAGTCCCTCCATTGGCTCTTTATTAAAATGACTTTTTTAAGTCAATTTAGTTCTTTGAATAAAAAAAAGTAGGGGAGATACTCAAGCGGTCAACGAGGACGGACTGTAACTCCGTTGGCTACGCCTTCGAAGGTTCGAATCCTTCTCTCCCCACATTTTTTAAGTTTTAATATCTTTTGTAAATAAAAAATTATTTTTTTGATGTTGTTATCATATATTTGTTTATTTTTGCAAAGTTTTAGGATAGGTACACCTTAATTAGATGATAATTTAAAGCGAGAGTAGCTCAGTTGGTAGAGCTTCAGCCTTCCAAGCTGACTGTCGCCGGTTCGAGCCCGGTCTCTCGCTCTTTTTTTTCTTTTTAAAGCCGGTGTAGCTCAGAGGTAGAGCGTTTCCTTGGTAAGGAAGAGGTCACGGGTTCAATTCCCGTCATTGGCTCTATATTTCGAATTAAAACTTAAAGAACGTATAAAATTGAACACTAAATAAATTATATAACTAGATTAAAATTAATAATTATGGCAAAAGAACATTTTGACAGATCCAAACCACACTTAAATATTGGTACAATTGGTCACGTAGATCATGGTAAAACAACTTTAACTGCTGCTATTACTACGGTTTTAGCTAAGGCTGGTTTTTGTGAAATAAAAGACTTTGAGCAAATTGATAATGCTCCTGAAGAAAAAGAAAGAGGTATTACAATTAATACATCTCACGTTGAATATGCAACAGAAAATCGTCACTACGCTCACGTTGACTGTCCAGGTCACGCGGATTACGTAAAGAACATGGTAACTGGTGCTGCTCAAATGGATGGTGCTATTTTAGTTGTTGCTGCGACTGATGGTCCAATGCCACAAACTAGAGAGCATATATTATTAGGACGTCAAGTTGGTATTCCAAGAATGGTTGTATTCATGAATAAAGTGGATATGGTTGATGATGAGGAGTTACTTGAGTTAGTAGAAATGGAAATTAGAGAATTATTAGATTTCTATGAGTATGATGGAGATAATACTCCAGTAATTGCTGGTTCTGCTTTAGGTGGATTAAATTCTGATCCTAAGTGGGTTGATTCTATTTTAGAATTAATGAAAGCTGTAGATGCTTGGATTGAATTACCAACAAGAGATGTAGAAAAAGATTTCTTAATGCCTGTTGAAGATGTATTTTCAATTACAGGTCGTGGAACTGTTGCAACTGGACGTATAGAGACTGGTGTAGCTAATACTGGAGATGCTGTAGATATTATTGGTATGGGTGCAGAAAAATTAACTTCTACAGTAACAGGAGTTGAGATGTTTCGTAAGATATTAGATAGAGGAGAAGCTGGAGATAATGTTGGAATCTTATTAAGAGGTGTCGCAAAAGAAGACATTAAAAGAGGGATGGTAATCTGTAAACCAGGTTCTGTAACGCCACATGCTAAATTCAAAGCTGAGGTTTATATTCTTAAAAAAGAAGAGGGTGGACGTCATACTCCATTCCATAACAATTATCGTCCTCAATTTTATGTTCGTACAACTGATGTAACTGGAACTATCATGTTACCTTCAGGAGTAGAAATGGTAATGCCAGGAGACAACTTGACTATTGATGTTGAGTTGCACCAAGCAATTGCAATGAATGTAGGTTTACGTTTTGCTATCCGTGAAGGAGGTAGAACAGTAGGTGCAGGACAAGTAACAGAAATACTTTAGTAAATAAGTGTCTTAGTTAATAAATAAAGGTGTCTCGCTTTAAGCGGGACGCCTTGATTTATAAAAGATTATTTACGGGTATAGCTCAGTTGGTAGAGCACTGGTCTCCAAAACCAGGTGTCGGGAGTTCGAGTCTCTCTACCCGTGCAAAAAAATAAAAACTAAAATTTGCTAAAGGCATATTTAGATTAAACAAAAAGGAAATATTATGGGAATCGTAAATTATATAAAAGAGTCTTTTAGAGAACTTAAAGAAGAAGTTACTTGGATTTCTTTTCCTGAAGCTCAGAAAACGACTATTGTAGTAGCAATATTTACAATATTATTTGCATTAGCTGTTTTTTTTACTGATAAAAGTTTTGAAGGTATTTTAGATAAATTTTTTACTATTTTTAATTAAATCTTAGTATGGCTGATATAGTAAAAAAATGGTATGTAGTTAGAGCTATTGGAGGACAAGAGAATAAAGTCAAGACGTATATTGAAAATGAAATTTCAAGATTAGGTCTTAGTGATTTTGTTGAAGATGTTCTTGTGCCTACTGAAAAAGTAATTCAAATAAGAAAAGGAAAAAAATACAACATGGAGAAAGTTTATTTTCCAGGTTATATTATGGTAAAAGCTAATTTGAGTGGAGAAGTACCTCACGTTATTAAATCAATAACGGGTGTTATTGGTTTTTTAGGCGAAGTTAAAGGTGGAGATCCTGTGCCTCTAAGAAAGGCAGAAGTTAATAGAATGTTAGGAAAGGTTGATGAGCTAGCAATACAAAACGAAAATGTTGTTATACCTTTCACTATTGGTGAAACTATTAAGGTAATCGATGGTCCATTTAATGGATTCGACGGCACCATAGAAAAAATTAATGAAGAAAAACGTAAACTTGAAGTAATGGTTAAAATCTTTGGAAGAAGAACACCATTAGAATTAAGTTATACACAAGTAAATAAAGTATCATAAGTGTTACATGATTTAAGTTGATTCTTAGCTTCCAATTAAGAATTCTCTAAATTTTAAACAAATTTAATAATGGCAAAAGAAGTAAGTAAGGTCGTAAAATTACAAGTTCGTGGAGGCGCAGCAAACCCTTCACCACCTGTTGGACCAGCACTTGGTGCTGCCGGTGTTAATATTATGGAGTTCTGTAAGCAATTTAATGCTAGAACTCAGGACAAACAAGGG
>CAYOFS010000108.1:0-6955 GCA_964403095.1 uncultured Flavobacteriaceae bacterium
AAGGGAATTCCTATTTAATACCTCGTACCCTTGGGTCGAGGTAGTTTATTTTATACAACCTTTTAAAATAAATTTAAATTGTATTAAAAAAAATAATCATAAATAAATCAATTATTTAATAATAAATAATTGCTGTTTTAATTGATACTAATTGTATTGTGATAATAAAATTTCAAAATAAACACATTTTAGTTTATTGTTCAGATAAAGATATAAAATAAATTCTATAACTTAATAACCTTTATATATTCGTAGCAATATATTTTACATCTGTTGCTATATGTTTAATATTCGTTTTATACCATTCTACTATATTCTGCTGTTTATTATTTACTAACGCATAAACAAACACTTGTATTGTACTGAGGGAGAGGAGCACTTTAGTGTAATTTGTTCAGCACCTAATGCTGTAGTCTTTTATAGATTAATAATTATTAAACATTAGACTTACTATATAACATGTAAATATATAAATTATTATTATTATACAATAATAGATTTTATTAAAAGGTAAAAAAAAGCCTCTAAATGTAATACTTAGGGGCTTTTTTTATTACAAACAAGCATGTAATGCTAGTATTTGCTTTACTAAATTATGCTATTGGCCAACGATTTAGTAAAGATGCTGTACCTACATTAATTTCTTCTGCTGAGAAAGTAACTGCAATAGTCATAGGCACATCATTGTTTACATCTAACGTTTCTTTAAAATGAACAACGTATGCGTTTTTGAATTCCACTTCTTTCATCTTAGCATCTTCATCTGTTTTCTTGAAAGTGATTTTACCTTCAACAGGCTTAAATTGGCTGTTTACCATTGCTTCAATTACAGAAGTGTCTTCTGTTGACTCAATAATTAACTCTACTCTTCCTCCTGTTACATTAGAAGATGGTTTGCCTTTTGTGTCTGTACTTCTACTAAATTCATAATTTGAATAAAGTACATCAAATACTTTACCTCCGAAACTAAAATCTGCTCTAAATGATCCCATAATAATTTGGTTTTTTTAAATTAAATTAAACTTTTTTTTAAAAATTCTAAAGCTTCTCTCAAGTTTCAAACTAGTATTAAAAAAGAAAGAGAAAGCATCAAAAAAAACTATTTTTTTGAAATTTTCTCTATATACATTAGACCAATGATCTAACTCCTATATTTGACATTATTTTATTTTTGGAAAAAAGAGAAAAATTCTAAAATATTGTCTTTATTTTTCAAAGATATAAACTTTTATTGGAATAAAAAAATTATTTTAATAAAAATTACATAATATTTTAGAGCAACAATTTTTCAGGTACATAATAGATGTCTTTTTTTATCATTTGAAGTTCGTTATCTAAAAACTTCTTTTCTAGCACGTCAACCTTATTTATAATTTCATTATAAAATTCATAAAAACCACTTTCTACGGTTTGTTTGCTCTTCATTTTACAGCTCTGAAATTTATTAAAATCTCCATGCACCTTAATACCAGTCTTATAAAAGAATAATTTTGATAATTTATCACTATGATGTATTACTCTTCTTTTAAAAGCCTTGTTTATTCCTTTTATCTGCTTTTTATAAATTTTATGTAATACCCTTTGGTTTTTTTTCGTTAATTGACTTCTGGCAACAAATTTGCTACTTTCTTTTGATGAATAAAAAATTTCTCTCGATGAATATAAAAGAGTCTTACTTTTTAACGTAGGCATTTTAGATGTTGTAAATCTTGGCACCAACACTCTATAATTCTCTATGAGTGCTAATAACTCTTCCTTATTCATTTCATAACCTTTTTCAAGTGAGCTTGTAATTGTTTGATCTAATTTTTCGGTTTTATAATAAACATCATTTGGGTTACTTCTATCAATACTATCTATACTTAAAGTGTCTGAATTAAAAATGCAATGCAATATATTAGATGGCTCAGATCTTAACACTCCTAATTCTCTTTCATATTTATTTAAAGATGAAATCAACTTATCATTGGTTTTTAAGGTGTATAATAAAACGGAATCAATAGCCGTACTTAAAACTTTAGGCTCAATAGTTTGATTGATACTAGGGAATATTATCCCGCCATTAAACAAACTATTATTTGGAGCATCGTATAAATAAATGTTATTATTCTCTGATTTTATATTCTTTAAAGTACTCTTGTTAATCAATAAGCCATTGTCTATAATATAATTTTCAATAAACTTATTGTAATAAGATGCCGTTCTTGACAATGTTTCTTTGGCAAGAAGTAAATTTTCTTGAGAACTCTCACTTGCTCTATTTTGTAATTGAACAAATAGCAATTTAGAAGACTTTAAAGCCATTTTTTTAATTAGATGGTCTTGTCCATATAAATTATAAATATCTTGACTACCAGCAATAATAAAAAAGTTGTTTTCGAAATTCTTTTCAACTTCATTGGTAGTAATAGAAGCGTTTATCGCTTGACTTAAATCTATACAATCTTCAGCTATTAATGCCTTTTTCTCTTCCCCTTCTTCAACTATAGTCTGTATAAAATCTAACCATTTTGCAAATGATTTAGTTTTTGGTAAAACATATGAATGTGAATCGCTTATACAAATAGCCGAAAAATTAAAGTCTAAATCACTATGTTCATTAAAAAATAAACCTAAATTTTGTAAAGAATTAATTAAGGGCTTTATATAAAAAGATTTATTTTCTTCAAAAACAAAATGAAAGTTAATCGTTTTACTTTCTTGTTCTAACCTATTGGCTTCAGAAATTAAAATATTATTCCCTTTTACATTTATCAATTTGTTTTGAATGTGATTCCATACATAAAAAGGAATGTTTGTACTAGAATTTATACTATTACTAAATTTATTAAGAGACACATCATAAAGATAATTAGAATAAATTTCGTTACGATGTAATTGTAAGGTGTCACACTTTTCTAATGTTAGCTTTGTGTTTTTTTTTGCCAAATCATAAACATAACCTTGACCAATAGGGGTAATTAAATTTGCTGGTACCCAGCCTACAACATTTGCTATAGTATCTGTAATCATTGGCTTATTTGAAATGAGTACTGCTTTACGTGTATCATTATACTTATATGGGTAAACGGTTTGATTCAAGGCCAATTTATTAGTTGATGTATTCTTAAAAAAAGGATCTTTAAAAACACGAATACTATCTCCTTCAAATGCTTTATTTAATTCGTAAAGTCCTTCTATGTTATTAATACCTATTTTAAATTTTAAGGGCTTGTTATTCACTTCGCTAATAAGTGAATTATTATAATTTAAAACATGGTTTTTAGGAATCCAACCAATATATTTAAGTCCTTTTGCATTTGTAAAGTGATATTTTCTATTCATCAAAAATGAAAATAAACTTTTAGGCTTTCCTAACAATGTAGAATCTGCAATAACAACTTCATAGGCGTCATTTTTAGAATCTATTACAAAATATGGAGTCATAAAATTTTGTGAAACCTTTTTTAGTTGTCCATAAGGGTCAATATACGATGTGTTATTTGCTCTATCAGAATAAACAACTAGAATGCTCTTGCTTTTTTTTAGCTTTAAAGGGTTTGTTTTCTTGTTTGCATAGTTAAAACTCTGCTTACCTACTTTTTCTATCTTTTCGTATTTAGAAACCTGTGCAAACACACTATTTAAAAGCAATAATAATATAATAGTTATAGATAGTCTTAAATTAGTTTTTGATATGATATTTTTCATTCTAAAGTGCTTTGTGTTACATTAATTCTTTTAATACACTTAAAAGATTCTAATTCTACTTTGTTGATATTTATCTTTTTATTGCGTTTGCCGTCTAAATAATGTAGCCCTTGGCAGTAACTATACAAATCATTATATTTACTGTCATTAACAACAACTACCACCTTACTGGCAGCTCCACATGTATATCTGTTTTTAATATAATTAAAATGCTCGTTAAATTTCCCTCTATCTGACACATCAGCATCAGCTATTGCTTGTAGGTGTTTTTTGATATCTATTGCTGCTAAAGAAAGTGAATCTTGCGTAACCATACCATTAAATTTCTCGAAACGAGGCAATATTCTTATAGTATGATGTAATGGGTATTCTGTGGTGTTTGTAGTGAGTTTAACATCGTAAACACCAGAGTCAGTATATACATAGACGGTTTGTTTTTCATAAGCATCTACGGCACCTGATTCTCCAAATTCCCAATACCATGTCTCTACCCCTGGTCCTTGAGAAGTAAAAACTAGCTCCTCCCCTACATACCCCTGGTCTGGTCCAAAAAGTTTTGGAATTGAATCTATAAGTTTTTTTTCTTTTGTAGATACAACTTTAATGTATTTAGATACTTTATGATTACCGTCTATGTTTAGCGTAATTAAATATTTTCCGGCCTCTTTGTATTTATATTTAACATCATAGCTTCGGTCTATAGTGTCACCATTACCAAAATGCCAAATTAAACTCTTGCCCTTTATTGCAGATGAATCATTTACAAAAAATTCTAATTCTTCATGCTGCTCATAATGATTGTTGTCATTTGAATCAAAGATGTGAAAATCTAAGTTTTTTAATTTCGAATCAAATGGGTAGAAACTAAAAATAATAACAATAAGTGAGACCAGTAGAAGTACACTCAGTAATATAATTTTATTTTTATTTGTCATCGCTTATATATTTGCTTTACATTCATTTAGGTTTTTTTCAATCAATTTATTGTTTTTTATTGATTTACTTAATGCTTCATTGGCATCAAAATATATGTTTAATATTCTTGAGGACTGTAAGCTATAAAGATATTTATTATTTCTATTGTTAATTTTGTAAACATCTTCAAGAGCGTAAATATCTCTTTTTATTTCATCTAATTTCTGTACCTGATTAATTTCAAATTGAATTATTTGTATAGTATCATGTAAGGCAATTACTTTAGAGGTATACTCTTTTTGAGATTTCAAAATTTCTTCTGAATTACGAATATCACTCATAATTTCTTTACTTTCTAATACCGGCACGTTGATAAAGAATTTGGTTAGCATTACAAATAAAATACCAGCTGCCCATGAAAATATTAATGCAAAACGGATTTTCTTCCATGAATATTCACTTAACTCCATAATTACTTATATTTATTATTATTTAATTCTTTATATTTTTGTTTGCATTTTTCCAATTGATCTATATTATGAATTCTTTTACTTTCTTCTTTTTCATAAACATCCATTATTGATTGTATTTCTTTTAAATGTTTAAACAGTTCTTTATAAAGATTATAATATTTAATATCTTGATTATCTGTACCAATTTCCTTTTCTAACATAATTCGTGTATCAGAAATAAGTTTTTGCATCTCTTTATGCTCAACTAAAGTACGCTTTTTATTTTTTAAACTATTTAAATTTTTATAAATATCTTCAAGTTGAAAATTAAGTTCAGCTTGCTTACTAAAAACAGCGTCGTAATTACTCTTTTTTTCATTTAAAAGTGCGATGCCCTTTGATGCCGTTGTTAATGTAAATAAACCGCAAGTTAACAAGATAGCTAATAAAAAGCTAAAATAGAGAGAGAATTTTAAAATTTGCTTTCTTCTCTTTATGTAATTTAATGGCTTCATTAAGTAATTCTTTTAAATTTCTAATTCATTTTAATGCCTTTTACTATTGTAATTTGACAATACATATGCACCAACATCACGTCTTTCTTTTCTATTAAACTATACGCTACCGAGTATCAACTCTAAGTAAACAAAACCATAAAAACAATACTAAGCATTTATAACTTTTAAATTTAAAAGTAGGGAAACCCTTTTAACGAAAAATAAAGTATTCAAGTATTGATAATTCTGTTTTTTTATCATTTTTATAAGTAAAATTATTATACCTCATATAATATAGTACATGGTAAAAATATAAAAATATATAATATGTCAGCCACACAAATGGCTTTTTGTGTATTGTTAATTAATATTCGTTGGTGTTTAATTAATATTTGATTTTTTTTGTGCTGGCTACTCTCTAAAAAACATTTTACAGATTTCAATATAACTTCTTATTTTTTTTACTAAATTAGTTTTTTTTTATGAAAAATCATATGTTATGATAAAACAATCACTTTTTAATTTGCAATCAATTGAGGCTGAATTGTAATCGGCCATTTCATTAAGTACACTTGGCTTCAATAATTCTGTTGGAGATGTCAAATTTTGGGCAGAAACTGAACTTAAAAGAAATATAGAAAACCAAATTCAAACTTGGGCTCAAGGCCTTGCAACTAACTCTAAAAATGATTGTTGCGGAAACCCTCCTGGCAGTGGGTTTAAAGTAACTTTCGGAATTCAAATATTAGTAAGTTATAAAGTTAGGTTTAAAGCTAATTTAAATATAGGCTATGGCCAACGGCTTGGCGATTTTGGAGCAACAACGTCTTTTCACCTTTCTGCCTACAATAGCGGTTTAGGTGTTGGTGTTAACAAAAAGAATTTGGTAGTTGACGTAACGGCAGCTGCTAATTTAACTATTGGTACTGGAGACGGAACCCCACTACCATCCTATTCTTTAAATTATAATTCTGAAATCCCTATGAAAAATGATTTTAAAAACTCATTTAGTTACGGCCAATTATACACTTGGAACTCTGCCTTGAACGAAAATAAGTTTTCTTTAGACAGACTTCAACGCGAAGGCATGATTGGGGTCAGAATAGGAAACGTAAATATAAGTTCAGCAAATGATACTAAAAAAATGGGCTATTTCGGAATAGGAACTGATATGGGATATACAGGGCAATTAACTATTGCTACCCCTTTTCTAGAATCAGGGTTTCAAGATTTTTCAGGAGATTATCTTAAAAAAGAGTACGAAGAAAGAAAAAAGAAGGCATTAGATGAAAAGATTAAAGCTTTAAAAAAAGACAAAACCTTATCTAAAGATATTAAAAAAGCTAAAATTAAAAAATTAAAAGATGATTTAACAATTTTAACTAGAAAAACATACCACAA
>CAYOFS010000109.1:0-6923 GCA_964403095.1 uncultured Flavobacteriaceae bacterium
TATCTTTTGCTGGGTTTGGATATATATTAAAGAAACCTATCTGATGGCTATTAACCGACAAGGCTTCATTCTCTAAACAATTTGGTATGTTATCACTATCTTTATCATCATCTAAAAGATTGTAATTACCATTTGTATCTTCATCTAAAGATAGAACTCCATCTTCATTATCTAAATAGTTTGGTATTTGATTTCCATCGGTATCTACATAATTTGTGGTGTTTGTTGTATTTCTATTTAGAATAACTACTGCCTCTACACTAGTTAACACATAATCTTCATCAATAAAATTTGGTATTTGGTCTCCATCGGTATCATCATCTCCATAATTGCCGTTGTTATTTAAATCTTCATCTGCTGTAGCTATTGTATCTAAATCATAATCTATTACTACTAATAACACTCGTTTAATACTTATATTCCCCGTAGTAGTTAACTCTCTTACAAATATGGCTTGTGCATTTATTGTATTTGTATAAGTAGTTGCGCTTATACTGTTAATGTTATTTCAACATTTTCTAAAGTTTCAAAAAATAGTATATGTATTGGTTGTTGAATCTCCAAAATGCGTATAGATAGCACTTAAATAAAACACTTCTACTCCATCTATATTAGTATCACAAAGTATGAATTGATAATCTGGGTGATTTTGCATAGGTCTAAAGCGCCAACCTCCCCAATTCATCAGTGTTTCTATTTGGTGGTAAATAAGCAATATCTGCATCTAAACCTTTTATCCCTAAAATACCATTCTCATTATTAAAAGAGCAATAGGTTTTTTCTATTATCTGCACATCTATAAAATTGTACGTTTCATAAAGTAGTACTTGATTTGTAGACCTCACAGAAAAACACCCGTATAAATGAGCGTTTACATATGAAATAACAAGCTTTCTTTTATTGTAATGTTAAATGTTTTTCCCATAGGGTAAATATACGAAAAATATAAAGTACTATGAAATTAAATTGGCATGAACCCTAAAATAAAAGGGAAGAAACAAGAAAAAAAAAACTTAATATTCATAAAAAAACTCAAAAATTAAAATAATTAAAAATTTGACTATTTTGCAACGATCCTAATATCTACTGATATTATACTTGAAATTTAACACCTGTATATTTATTCACCTATAAAGTTGAAAATATTGTTTGCTCATCATAAATTTTTAACCAATCATAATTAGACTCTGTTTCAAAATCATAAAAAAACTCCTTGTAACTTTTCGAAAAAGAATTTATTGCAAATAATAAAGCTAAAATTAATTACATCTGTATTTTTATAATTTGAAAATCAATAAATTTATGAGTAACAAAAAAATAAATTTAAAAAATCAAATCGTTCTTAAAATCTATTTTTAATGAAACCTGTAAAAATCTCAACAAACAATTATAGAGACATCTAGACTATACAGGGCTTTACATTCATTACACACAATAATTTCAATATAAATTTAAGATGCACCCTTACTCAAAATATTCTCTTGTCGGCTATTCACCTTAATTCTCTACAATATATTTAATTGGAAAATTAAACTTTGTTTTTACCTTTACTCCACCAATGGTTTTTGGAACCATTTTAGGTAATGATTGAATCACCCTTTCAGCTTCTTTTTTAATTGCATCATTCTCTGCTCCTCTGATATTTAGTACTGTAGCATACCCTTTCGTGTCAATAATAAAATTAACTTTAATAGTGTGTATACCTTCACTCAACCCTGAATTTTGTGCTATACTGCTATTAAACTTCCTAGAGACGTGTCTATGCATTTTTGAAGTCAAGCATTTTTTACGAGCCAATTCCGTTTTCTTTTTTTCACAACCAGGGTAAACTGGAGATTTAATTTTTTTTGATTTTGCTACATTTGTAATATTTTTTTCGTCTTTCGGCTTCTTAGTTTTAGTCTTATCCGTAATTTTCAACTTCTCATCATCAACTAAACTAGTCCCCTCTTTTTTATCATCAATTTTATTGGCAACAGCAATAGATTCAGGCTCAATCTTTCTATCTCTTTCTACTGTTACAATATCATTGGAATTAATACTTGGACTTCTAACCTTTTTACCTGAGCGTTTTTTTACTGTATTTTTAACAGGGAAATTTCTTTTTTCTAATTTGTTTTTTTGACTGTTTTTATTTTGAGAAACTGCAATTAATTCTTGTTCATAAATCAAATCTAATGAATCTAACATTTTTTTAGATTGTAAATCTAACAGCTGTGTACTTAAATCAGCTAATTCTATAGAGTCTAAATATCTTTTATTTTTAAATTCAGATAATTTCTGCTCCATTATTTCATTATTTATTTTTTTATCTTCATTAAGGTATCCCAAAGCCATATAGCCGATCCCTGTAAACAAGCCAATAAATAAGGTATACATTAAATAACTTAATATGTTTTTTTTTGATTTTTCTGGTTTTTCAGTTATTGAAGATTCATTTTTAGTTAATGGTTTTTTCACCGTATTAGTTACTGGTGAAATTGATGTAGAAACTAGAGGCTTTACATTCTTGACTGTTATTTTTTCTTTAGGCTTAATTGAATTTGATGATTTTATATCATTAAATGGGGTAACAATTACCTTCTCTTTAATCTTTGACACCTCCGATTTAATCTCATTAGTAAGTGTTTTTTTAGGAATATTACTTTCTTTGATTTTTTGTTTTATAGACTCTATTGGTTCTGAAATTTCAAACACAGGATTAACAATAGCGTCTGCTTTAGCAACTCCAGCAGCAGAATCTACAGAGACAGGAATGACCGTTTTTTTAACATTTATAGGCTCTTTCAATTTCTCAATCTCAGCTAATTTTTTCTCCAAGTCAAGTCTAATTTTCTCTATTTTAGAGTTTGCCTTTTTACTACTATCGTTTTGATCTCCCATGATGGTCGTTTATCGTATTATTAATGAGGCAAATATAAAAAATTATCCTCCAAAAACTTAATTATGATTAAATTATCTGATTTTTATTTCATTACTTTACGTAAAATACCTAAAACACCCCTAATAAATGTAGCGCTTGTAACAACCTTTAATATAGGATTCATACGTGTACTTTTCCGGCTTGATGTTCGTTTTTTAGCAGATTCTTTTTTTTCTTTTAATTCTTTATCTTTTAAATGAGCTTTTTCAATTTTTTTATTAAGAATTTCATAAGCACCTTCTCTATCTATTTCTTCTTTATATTTATAATAAATTTTAGAATTATTAATAGTTTGTTTAATTTCTTTTGGTGATAATATATCCATTCTACTCATTGGAGCTCGTAGCATTGTTCTAACGAGAGGTGAAGGAATTCCTTTTTCATTCAACCCAGAAACCAATGCTTCTCCAATCCCTAATTGGGTTAATACGGTAGCTGTATCATAGTAATCAGAGTCTGGATAATTTTGTGCCGCTAATTTTATAGCTTTTCTATCATTCGCCGTAAAAGCGCGCAATGCATGTTGAATTTTCAATCCTAATTGGGATAAAACATCTGCTGGTATATCTTTCGGGTTTTGAGTTACAAAATAAATTCCAACACCTTTAGATCTTATTAATTTTACAATACTTTCTATTTGACCTAACAAAGCTTTTGATGCCTCCTTAAAAATCAAATGAGCTTCATCTATAAACATAACCAATTCAGGTCTTCCACTATCTCCTTGCTCTGGCAAAGTTTCATATATTTCAGCTAAAAGCTGTAACATAAAAGTTGAAAATAATTTTGGTTTATCTTGAATATCTGTTAAGCGTAAAACGGAAATAACTCCTTTCCCATTTTCATCTAATCTAATTAAATCGTCAATTTCAAAAGAACGCTCTCCAAAAAACAAATCACCGCCTTGCTGCTCAATTTCTACTATTTTTCTTAGGATTGAGCCTGTTGAAGACGTTGATATTCTTCCATAATCAGCTTCCAACTCTTTTTTCCCTTCTTTGGTAGCAAATTGTAGTATTTTTTTAAAATCTTTCAAGTCCAATAATGGTAGTTTATTATCGTCACAGTATTTGAATAATACTGCCACTATTCCACTTTGTGTTTCGGAAAGATCTAAAATTCTAGATAGTAATGTTGGTCCAAATTCAGCTACAGTTGCCCTCATTCTAGTACCATCTTGCTCAGAAATAGTTAAAATTTCTACTGGAAATTTTTCTGAATTAAATGAGAAGCCAATTTTTTTATGCCGTTCTTCTATTTTTGGATGTCCTGGGCTTGGCTGTGCTAAACCGCTTAAATCGCCTTTTACATCCATTAATAAAACTGGCACACCTGCATTGGATAAATTTTCAGCAAACACTTGTAATGTTTTTGTTTTCCCTGTACCTGTTGCTCCTGCGATTAAACCATGGCGATTAATTGTTTTTAATGGAAGCTTCACAAACGCATTTGTTATAGTTTCTTCACCTAACATTGCTGCTCCTAAAGTAATATACTCGCCTTTTGTTTTATACCCTTCTTCAATATATTTAAAAAATTCTTCTTGCTTAGTCATTGATATCTAATTTAAAAGCTGCAAATTACAAAAAAGAAATAATTAGAATGTGAAATTTGATATTAAAGATTATATATTTGCCAAAAAATACATTAAGTGATTACAAATACAAATCAATTATTAAAAAGCGGTGAAGTACTACCTTTAATGGAAGCCTTTTATTCTATTCAGGGTGAAGGATCTCATACAGGAAAAGCCTCTTACTTTATACGTATTGGTGGTTGTGATGTGGGTTGTCACTGGTGTGATGTTAAAGAAAGTTGGGATGAAAAATTACATCCCGCTACTAAAACAGATATTATTGTTGAAGATGCTAAAAAGCATGCAAAAACTGTAATAATAACTGGAGGAGAACCATTAATGTGGAATATGAATTACATTACCAAATCCTTAAAAAGGGAAGATATTCAAGTACATATTGAAACATCAGGAGCTTACTCTTTAAGTGGTACTTGGGATTGGATTTGCTTATCTCCTAAAAAAAGTAAAATGCCTCTGCCTGAAATTTATCCTGTAGCCGATGAATTAAAAATAATTATTTTTAATAAACATGATTTTAAGTTTGCTATGAATGAAGCTCTGAAAGTCTCTTCTAAATGTAAATTATATTTACAACCAGAATGGAGTAATAAAGAAAAAATGACACCTTTGATTATTGATTTTGTTTTAGAAAATCCACAATGGAATATTTCTTTACAGACACATAAATATCTAAATATTCCGTAAATTGTTTTTTACTATTAATATAGTTTAGTATATTGCGGTCTATTTATTTAACAACACCTAAATTAGCATTATGAAAAAAATAACAATAGTATTCGTTTTATTCCTAGTAAGTTTTAGTTTGTTTTCTCAAAAAGCAATGACAGCAAGAGACGCGGCAATTATTGAATTAATGCATGTAAAAAAAGGTATGATATCTGTAAACTCTTTAACGCAAAGCATGTCTAAAAACATGGACAAAAAACAAGCCGCAAGCTTTAAAGTTGAAATGAATGTGTTTAAAGATCAATTAATCAGCACTGCCTTATCTACTTTTAAAAAAGATTACACCGCAGAAGAAATAAGCTATATATATACCGAATGTACTTCAGATAAAATAAACTACTCCGATTTAACTAATGATTTTTTTAAAAAATGGAGACACTTAAAAGGTAATTTATATTTTAAAAAAGCTAAAGAGAGCTATTTCAAATATCAATAAATAAATTTTTATTAATTTATATATTGAGGCGCTATAAGTATTAATAAAACTTCTAACACCAAATAAAAGCACTCTATTTTATTAAGCTGTTTTTTATTTTCACTTGAGAGTATAGCACTACCTCTAATTTTATACGTAAACAATTTTAGATGCTTATTCTAGAAGTGCATTTTACAAAACACTTTCTTTGATTATTATATCACTCGTACTTAAAATTTCAAGTAACCTTTCAAAGACCCTATAAATTTTGATGCAAATCAATTTTCAGAAACCACCTTAATTTTGTACTTTTGCAAACAATGAAATTTACAGCAAGCCAAATAGCCGAAATTCTACAAGGAAAAATCGTAGGAAACCCTGATATAGAAGTTTCCAAACTCTCAAAAATTGAAGAAGGAAAAAAAGGTTCTTTAACTTTTTTAGCCAATCCAAAATACACTAAATTCATTTACACAACAAAAGCATCAGTAGTAATTGTAAATAATGACTTTATACCTGAAAGAAAACTAGCACTAACACTTATTAAAGTTGAAAATTCAGGAGTTGCATTTACTACATTATTATCGTATTATAACCAAGTAAAGCTACATAAAGTTGGTATTGAAGAACCTAGTTTTATTAGTAAAACAGCTAAACTTGGTAAAGATATTTATATTGGCGCATTTGCCTATATTGGCAACCATGTTGTTTTAGGCGATAACGTAAAAATTTACCCTCATGTTTATATTGGCGACAATACGCAAATAGCTGACAACACTACCCTTTTTTCTGGAGTAAAAATCTATTCAGAAACAATTATTGGTAAGAATTGTAATATTAATTCAAATTCAGTTATTGGATGTGATGGTTTTGGTTTTGAACCAGACGAAAATGGAGAATACACTGCTGTTCCTCAAATTGGACAAGTTATCATTGAAGACAATGTAGATGTTGGTGCAAATAGTACAATTGACAGAGCTACTTTAGGCGCTACTGTAATTAGAAAAGGCGTAAAACTAGACAATCTTATTCAAATTGCTCACAATGTAGAAATAGGAAAAAACACTGTGATTGCAGCACAAAGCGGTATTGCAGGATCGGCCAAAGTTGGTGATAATTGTATGATTGGCGGTCAAGTTGCTATTGTAGGTCATATAACTGTTGGAAACAATGTGCGTGTTCAAGGTAAATCTGGCGTATCAGGAAATATTAAAGACGACGCTGTTATTCAAGGTAGTAGAGCTTTTAATTATGCGGATTTT
>CAYOFS010000110.1:0-6676 GCA_964403095.1 uncultured Flavobacteriaceae bacterium
GTGGAATAAGTAACGGAATGGATATTTATTTCAGAATAGGTTTTAAGCCTGTTGCAACAATCATGCAAAAACAAGAAACCATTAATACTAATGGAGATATTGTAACAATGCAAGGTAAAGGAAGACACGATCCTTGTGTAGTTCCAAGAGCTGTCCCAATTGTAGAAGCAATGACTAACCTTGTTTTAATCGATTTTTTATTATTAAATATGATAAATAAACCAACACACTAAACTATTTTGAATCAGCTAACAAATAAACACATAGACAAATCAACAAATCAACAATTAGAAAAAGAATGGTTTGCCGATTGGTTTGATACTAAATATTATCACATCTTATATCAAGACAGAAATGATGTCGAAGCACAATTGTTTATGCAAAATTTAATCGACTTTTTAAAACTAAAAAAAGGAAATAAAATATTAGATCTAGCTTGTGGTCGTGGACGACATTCCATTTACCTCAATTCTTTAGGCTTTAAGGTAAAAGGAGTTGATTTGTCAAAAAACAGTATTAAATTCGCTAAACAATTCAAAAAAGAAAACTTGAAATTTTCTGTTCACGATATGAGAAAATCGTTTAATAAAAAATATCATGCAATTTTTAACCTCTTCACTAGTTTTGGTTATTTTAATGATGATAACACCAATATAAAAGTACTTAAAAACATTAAAAACGGACTTAAAAAAAATGGGGTTGCCGTAATTGATTTTATGAATATTGAAACGGTTACAAGAAACTTAACAGCTAAAGAAGTTGTTATTAAAGATAATATTGAATTTTTTATTACTAGAAAAACAGAAGACAATAAAATTATAAAAGACATTAAATTCACTGTAAAAGGTGAAAATTTTCACTTTACTGAAAAAGTACAATGCTTAACTTTAGACACAATAAAAACGTATATTTACAAAGCTGATTTGAAATTAAATCATATTTTTGGCGACTATAATCTTAACGAATTTGACATTACAAATTCTAAACGTTTAATACTAATAGTAAGCAAATTATAAAAATGGTTTATTTAATCTTATTTTTTTCTGTAATAATTGGATCTCTAAGTGTTTTATTCATTAAACCTAAAAAGATTCTTACACAAATTTTATTGGCTTTTAGTGGTGCTTATTTATTAAGTATTACTATTCTTCATTTATTGCCTCACGTTTATGAAAATCATTCGCATAATATTGGTCTTTACATTCTTTTTGGAATATTAATGCAATCAATATTAGAAAATTTCTCAAAAGGAGTAGAACATGGTCATGTTCATATACATAGTAATTTAGAAAAAGTACCTTGGTTGTTAGTAATAAGTTTAGCCATTCATGCTTTTTTTGAAGGAATCCCTTTAAGTCATGAAACAAATCAAACACTACTTTGGGCTATTGTAATACATAAAATCCCTATTGCTATTGTACTTACTAGTTTTTTATTACAATCAAAACTTAGTAAAATTGCTATAATTGGTATTGTAGGTTTATTCGCTACTATGAGTCCTTTAGGAAGTTTCGCATCGGATAATATAGCTTTTTTTGAGATTTATTTGACTGAAATAACAGCAGTTATTATTGGAATTTTCTTACATATTTCAACTATTATTTTATTTGAAACATCAGAAAATCACAATTTTAATTTGAAAAAATTAATTGCTATTATTTTAGGGTTTGCAATTGCTTGGTTGAGCTTACATTAGCCAACCAAATCAAATTAGGCATAAATTAACGTTAATTATTGACTAACTGCCTTTTTGCTTTTTCTCTTGCTTTTAACACCTTTTTTAATTCATCTGGTGATAGTTTAGAATCATCAATTTTTTGAATTTCATTTTCTAAATTTAAAATTACATCAGAAATAATTTTACCATTATCAATAACCACTCTATAGATACTAGAATAATCTTCCTCTAACATTTGTGAATATTTATGACGCTTTAAAAATTTATTAACAAACTCTGGAGTTGTATTACTATGCCCAACTATTACTGCAGCATTATTTTTATAATTATCAAAAAGTTCAACATCTGTTGTGAAAGGATCATAAAAAACAAGCGTTGCCTTCTTGCAATCAGCTATTGCAGTTGCTGTTTCAATAGTTCTATTCAAATTGGTTGTATAAACAGTATCTACTTTTTTATCTGCAAAGTATTTAGTGTATAATTTTAATCGCTTAACACCTTTTAGAGATAATTTAGGGTTAGTTTGCTTATTACCATTAGGCTCTACATGCTTTATAAAGTATAAAACTACATGGGTTTTTTTAACTTTTTTTTCAACAACATTATTATAGTTAGTATAATAAGTGCGTTCTGGCTCTAATAATTGTACTTTACATGAGTATGTAAAAATAAGTAATAAAATGAGGGGGTATTTCATAGCTTTTATTTTTTTAGACAAAGATAAGGATTTCAATTTTAATCCATTATAGATTCTTGAATTATTTTTTGCACCTTAGTTCTAATGTCTTCTTTTGTCAAGCCTTTATTTGACATTTTTGGATATACTCTGTTAGATAAAAATACATAAACAATACCACTTTCTGGATCTGCCCAAGTATAAGTGCCTGTAAAACCACTATGACCAAAACTCTCAAAAGAAACACAATCACAAGTTGATTTTTCTTTTTCGATTAATTGTCTTTTATCAAAACCTAAACCTCTTCTAACATTTGCATCTTTAAAGTATGCCGTATTGAATTTTGTAATGGTTTTTGGTTTTAAATATCGTTTTCCACCATAATATCCTTTTTGTAAATACATTTGCATCATCTTAGCTATATCTAATGAGTTACCAAATAAACCCGAATTTGCATTAACGCCATTAAGCATTGCTGCTCCCATATCATGCACATAACCTTGTACTAATTGGTGTCTAAAATAATCATCTTTTTCCGTTGGAACTATTTGACTTTTATCAAATTTATTTAACGGATTATATCCTAAGGTATTTGCTCCTAATGGTTCATAAAACAAGGAATCATTTAAGACATCAAAATCTTGTTTATATTGCTTTTCAATATAATTTTTCAATAAATAGAAAGCAAAGCCACTATACTTATACTCAACTTTTTTACGCTGTGGAGCATCAATAATTTGTTGAATTATAGAGTCTTTATAATCACTACGTAAATACAAATCTTTGGCTACATGGATATTAAATTTTTCTGATTTGTTTTTTTGATAATATTTAGAAAGTGGCTTTTTAGTAACCGAGTCTATGGTATTTATATAAAATGGTATCCAAGCTTTTAATCGTCCATAATGAGCAAGCGCTTCTTTAATAGTTATGGTGTCTTTATTAGAACCTTTCAATATTGGCATAATTTCTCCTAATGTATTATAAATGTCGAATTTAGACTCTTCTTCTGCTTTCATAAACATTGAAGTTCCTCCTAGTATTTTTGTTAAAGAAGCTAAATCGTATATACTATTATTCGATACTTTAATCTCTTTTTTATCTGTGTGATAACCATATGATTTTCTAAAAATGACTTTTCCATGTCTAGCAACTAAAACATGCATTCCTGGAGCCATTTTTTTAGCGACTACAATCTTAGCAATAGAATCAATTTTATTCAATTTATTTGTACTCATACCAACCGATTCTGGAAAATCGAAGCCTAATCTAAAAATATTTGCCGATCGTAAACCGAAACCTTCTTTAAATTCGTTATTGATTGTTACTGGTAATTTTCCAAGACTTCCTCTTGCTCCAAAAATCATTTGAGCAGCCAAATCTTGTGCTATTTTTGAATTTTGATACGATACTAGTACAGATTCTATGTTACTAAAATCGTTAATAGCAGATAAAGCATAAGGACTGGCAAAACTTACTAATATTATTTTTTTCTTTTCTGCAATTTTTTGCAATCTAATTAGTTCGTTTTTAGTAAAATCAAAACTCTTCCAAGGGTTTGTATTCGATTTATGATAACCAATAATTACTAAATTATAAGGCTCTAATTTTTTAAGTAATTCATCACTTGTCTTTGCCGAAATCACATCAACTTTAGTATAATCATTTAAACGATTAATAAAAGTTTCATTATCCGAATTTCCTAATTTAACATACGCAACCTTATTTTTAACTAAGTCTCTTATTGGTATAATAGCTTTTTCATTCTTAATTAAAGTAAGAGCATTCGCCATTAATTTTTTATGCAAAACATCATCTTCAATAGTATTCAAATCAGTAATAATATTTATCGACTCTATTGGTTTATAAGTACTCAAACCACACCAATATTTTGCATTCAATATTTTTTTAACCGATTCGTTTATTCGTTCTTCGGTAATTAATTTATGCTTTAGCGCATTTTTAATTTGATTAATAGCTGCTTTTACATCTTCGGAAAATAATAACACATCGTTACCTGCATACAAAGCTTTTAAATCTACTAAACCTCTTTTATCTTTCAGTGCATATTTTTTAAATTCCGTATCATCTTCTACAAATTTTGACGCACCTTTCATGTTTAAAGCATCTGTAAAAATCAAACCTTTAAACTGTAATTTTTCCTTTAATAAATCCGTTAAAACGGTATATGACAATGATGTTGGCAGTTTTTTATTATTTTCTAAACTTGGAATGCTCAAATGTGCTGTCATTACCGAACCTAAACCTGCTTTAAATAACTTTTTATAAGGGAATAATTCTACTGAGTCAATTCGTTCTGCTGTAAATTTAACTGTTGGCAATGTTTTATGAGAATCGGTACTTGTATCTCCATGACCTGGGAAATGTTTTGCACAAGCCATTACATTCTCCGCCTGAATACCTTTGGTAAACGCTAAAGATTTATTGGTTACATTATGCCTGTCTTCACCAAAAGAGCGATTACCAATTATCGGGTTTTTAGGATTTGTATTAATATCAACTACTGGCGCAAAATTCACATGAATTCCCATTCGTTTACATTGTTCACCTAATCGCTTACCAAATTGTTCAATTAAAGAGTCGTTTCTAATTGCACCTAAAGTCATATTCCATGGAAAACGATAAGTTTTTTTAAGACGCATATCTAAACCCCATTCTCCATCAAAGCCAATCATTAATGGTACTTTAGATAAACTTTGATATTTGTTATTCCATTTTATTTGTTCTTCTGGAGTTCCTTGCATAAAAATCAAACCTCCAATTTCATACTTCTTTACTACAGATTCAATATAATCTGTATGTTTTTTATCTTTATTGGTATAAGCTGCTAACATGAATAACTGACCTATTTTCTGATCAATTGTCATTTGCGACATAATACTATCTGTCCATTTTTGTTGCGCAATACTATCTTTCGCTATTAACGGATTTGTTTGACCGAATAACAAATTAGTTATTAGAATTATAAATATTAGAAGATTCTTTTTAATTAGCATATAGTATTTTATGTTTTTTCTGAAAAATTTATTAGGTTTTTTTTAGACCTCACAGGTTTTAAAAATCTGTGAAATAAAATACTAAAAATATCGTTTATGCCAACTATTTTTGGCCTTTACTTCCCATTTTGATTTAAAATCTTCAATCGTTTTTATCATATTATTAAAAACGATAGTATCGTGATTTATTTTGCCTTCATTAACAAAATTTTGAAAATCAGCCAAAGAAACTATATTAATATTATTATCAATCTTAAAAGCAGTTTTCATCCTATCAAAAAGATTTACAGAAAATGCATTTTCAATTTTTTTTATTATTTGAACTGAAGAATCTATCGAACAACCAGAGGCATCACGATAATCTTCATCAATAGCTAAAATTATAAATTGGTTGTGCTTTATAGTAAATGAAGATTTTAAGCCATCTCCATGATTATTCCAACCATTTATGAAATTTTTTAACAATTCACTAATTTGTTCTAACTCATTATTAGCAAAAGCTCTATCTGATTGATAAACCCAAACTCTAGATGAATTTGGTAATTCGTTAAATGGTATATACATGTTTTTTTATTTTTAGCAAAAATACTAAAGTGAAACGATTTCTAGGTTAAAAAATTTTTAAATTGGCGATGTGGATTTAAAACATATTGGAAACCATGAAGAATCACACAACAAAAAAGGACATTATTATCATTTACGGAAGCAACAGACTATGCATTAATTAGTTAAAAGTAGAAAGCCAAAAGCATGAATAAACCGTCATTGCGAAAGAGGAACCACTGAAGCAATCTACTGAATAAAAAGGCAAACTATTATTGAAAATAAATCAAATTCCTTCCCTTTGGGAAGGTTAGGATGGTATTTTTTTCTATCACTCCAATACCATTAGAGTGTACAAACATATATTTGCCATATCAAAACAAAATACTAGACGTAGTATTGTAATAACTGGTTTTCTAAAAGTCATTACAAGATTTTTTGTATAATTAACTTGTAATACAAATAATTTATTAACTTGCTTGCGTTTATAAACGTAGGCTTTAAACAATTTTAAATTATGAGAAATTTAGAAAATTATGGTGTTCAAGAGTTGAATGCTAAAGAAGTAGTTAGTGTTGAAGGCGGTTTTTGGCAATTTGTAGTTGGTGCTATTGTAGGTTAAAAAATTATATAGAAAACAAATCTTTGAAAAATAATTTAAATTCCAATTAGTTAAAAAAACGTCAAACCAAACCATTACCTTTCAAATAAGTTTCAGGTGTCAAAATTGCTAGTTCACTTTTTTTAAAATCTTTAATATTT
>CAYOFS010000111.1:0-6650 GCA_964403095.1 uncultured Flavobacteriaceae bacterium
TTTAAAAGAAACTATTAATGGCAATTTTATTGGTCCACGTACAGAAATGATTACTCCTTGGAGTACAAATGCTGTAGAAATTACTCAAAATATGGGGATTGAAGGAATTGTACGTATAGAGCAATTTGAAATTGTTGAAACTGATAAAACTGTTTTTGACTCAATGGTCTCAAGTTTTTACTCAGAATTGAATCAAGAAATGTTTACTATTGAAGTAGAACCAGAGCCAGTTTTAGATATTGTTGATATTGCTGCTTATAATAAGAAAGAAGGCTTAGCTTTAAATAATGAAGAAATAACATACTTAGAAAATTTATCTAAAAAACTCAACAGAAAATTAACCGATGGAGAAGTTTTTGGATTTTCTCAAGTAAATTCAGAACATTGTCGCCATAAAATATTTAACGGAACATTTGTTATTGATGGCGAAACAAAACCAAGCTCTTTATTTAAGATGATTAAAAAAACTTCGGCTGTAAAGCCAGAAGGATTAGTGTCAGCTTATAAAGATAATGTTGCTTTTGTAGATGGTCCAACCATTGTGCAATTTGCTCCAAAAAGTTTTGATAAGCCAGATTATTATGAAGAGAAGTATATAAAATCGGTTATTTCTATTAAAGCAGAAACACATAATTTCCCAACAACTGTTGAACCGTTTAATGGAGCAGCAACAGGTTCAGGTGGAGAAATTAGAGATAGATTGGCAGGAGGAAAAGGTTCGCTACCTTTAGCAGGAACAGCTGTTTATATGACTGCGTATTCAAGAACAGATAACAAGGTTTGGGAAGAGCAAATGCAAGCAAGACCATGGTTGTACCAAACACCAATGGATATTTTAATAAAAGCTTCAAATGGTGCTTCTGATTTTGGAAATAAATTTGGACAACCATTAATTTCTGGATCCGTTTTAACTTTTGAAAACGATACAAAAGACAGAAAATTAGGTTATGATAAAGTCATCATGCAAGCTGGAGGAATTGGTTTTGGAAAAGCAAAAGACAGTTTGAAAGATAAGCCAACTAAAGATGATGTTATTGTTATTTTAGGTGGCGATAATTACCGTATCGGAATGGGTGGCGCAGCAGTTTCATCGGCTGATACTGGTGAATTTTCTAATGCAATTGAGCTTAATGCTGTGCAAAGGTCAAATCCTGAAATGCAAAAAAGAGTAGCAAATACCATTAGAGCAATGGTTGAAAGTGATAATAAAATTGTTTCTATTCATGATCACGGCGCAGGTGGACACTTAAATTGTTTGTCTGAATTGGTTGAAGATACTGGTGGGATTATTTATGTGGATAAATTGCCTATTGGCGATAAAACTTTATCTGATAAAGAAATTATTGGTAACGAATCACAAGAAAGAATGGGATTGGTAATCGATAAAAAAGATTTAGGACTTTTAAAAGATATTGCTAAACGAGAACGTTCCCCTATTTATGAAGTTGGAAAAGTAACCGATGATATGCGCTTTAAATTTGTTGGAAGAAAAGATAAAAATCCGATAGATTTAGATTTGGCAGATATGTTTGGTTCATCGCCAATTACTATAATGAAGGATAAAACAATTCAGCGAAAGTATGATGAAGTAGTTTATAACAAAACGGATATTTATAAGTATGCGCAAAATGTATTGCAAATTGAAGCAGTTGCTTGTAAAGATTGGCTTACAAATAAGGTTGATAGATGCGTAACAGGTAAAGTGGCAAAACAACAAACTTGCGGAACTTTACAGTTGCCACTAAACGATGTTGGTGTAATGGCTTTGGATTATAAAGGAGAAAAAGGAATTGCAACATCAATTGGTCATGCGCCAATAAGTGCTTTGATTGATGAAGTTGCTGGAAGTAGAAATGCTATTGCCGAATCGCTTACTAATATTGTTTTTGCACCTTTAGAAGATAAATTAAATTCCGTTTCCTTATCGGCTAACTGGATGTGGCCTTGTAAAAATGAAGGAGAAGATGCAAGACTTTATAATGCCGTAGAAGCAATTTCTAATTTTGCTATTGAACTCGGAATTAATGTGCCAACAGGAAAAGACTCCTTGTCAATGAAGCAAAAATATACCGATTTTGATGTGATTTCTCCAGGAACGGTTATTATTTCGGCAGCAGGACAATGTAGTAATGTTAAAAAAGTAGTAGAACCTGTTTTCTGTAAAGGAATTGAAAGTAGTATTATTTATATTAATTTTTCGCAAGATAATTACAAGTTAGGAGGTTCAAGTTTTGCACAAACATTAGCTAAAATTGGTACAGAAACACCAACAATAAAAGATTCTAAATTTTTTAAAGATGCCTTTAATGCAGTGCAAGAATTAATCAAGAAAGATTATGTACTTGCAGGTCATGATATTTCGGCAGGAGGAATGCTAACAACATTATTAGAAATGTGTTTTGCCGATGTTAATCTTGGTGCAAATATTAATTTATCAGATTTAGGAGAAGAAGACATCATAAAATTATTGTTCTCTGAAAATTCAGGAATAATTATTCAAGTAACAGACCTAGAAAAAGTTTCTACAATATTAGAATTGCAAAATGTTTCTTATTTTGAAATAGGAAAAGTTGATGAAATTCCAGAATTGTCTATCGTTTTAAACGATACTATTTTAGAATTTAATATAGATGAATATAGAGATTTTTGGTATGAACCATCGTATTTATTAGATCAAAAACAATCAGGTAAAGAAAAATCACAAGAACGATTTTCTAATTATAAAAATCAGCCATTGCAATTTGAATTTCCAAAAGACTTTTCAGGAAAATTATCCGAAACTATTCTAGGGAAAAAATCCAAATCCAACTTCCTACACTCTAAAATAGAACAGTCTCTTCCCTTAGGGAAGACGGAAGATGGGAAACAGTCTCTTCCCTTAGGGAAGACGGAAGATGGGAAACAGTCTCTTCCCTTAGGGAAGACGGAAGATGGGAAAGCACTTAGACCAAAAGCCGCCGTAATTAGAGAAAAAGGTTCAAATTCGGAGCGTGAAATGGCTTACGCAATGTATTTAGCAGGTTTTGATGTAAAAGATGTTCATATGACCGATTTAATTTCGGGAAGAGAAAATTTAGAAGACGTACAATTTATTGTTGCCGTTGGAGGATTTTCAAATTCCGATGTATTAGGTTCAGCAAAAGGTTGGGCTGGAGCATTTTTATATAATGAAAAAGCAAAATTAGCCTTAGATAATTTCTTTAAAAGAGACGATACATTATCTTTAGGAGTCTGTAATGGTTGCCAACTATTTGTTGAATTAGGATTAATTAATCAAAATCATGAAGAAAAACCAAAAATGTTGCATAATGATTCGGGTAAATTTGAATGTAATTTTACATCCGTAGAAATACAAAAAAACAATTCGGTTATGTTTGAGAGTTTGGCAGGTTCTAAATTAGGGATTTGGGCAGCGCATGGAGAAGGGAAATTTAGTCTTCCTTATGCAGAAGAAAAATACAATATTGTTGCTAAATATGGGTACGATAGTTTTCCTGCAAATCCAAATGGATCGGATTATAATACTGCCTTTTTAACAAGTGATTGCGGTCGTCATACAGTAATGATGCCACATTTAGAACGTTCTACTTTTCCATGGAATTGGGCAAATTATCCACAAAATAGAAAAAATGATGAAATCACTCCTTGGTTAGAAGGGTTTGTTAACGCAAAGAAGTGGTTGCTTGAAAAGTAATTTTGAAATTAAATAAACATGTTTATAATGACGGTTCTACCCTTATTTGTGTGGAAATGTTAAATTTGCAGTAAAATAAACAACATGAACTTAACACAATTAAATGCAATCTCGCCAATTGATGGTAGATATAGAAATAAGGTAGCAAAGCTTTCGCAGTATTTTTCCGAAGAAGCTTTGATAAAGTATAGAGTTAAAGTAGAAATTGAATACTTTATAGCTTTATGTGAACTACCATTGCCACAATTAAAAGAGTTTGATAATTCCTTATTTGATAAATTAAGAGCTATTTATACTGATTTTTCAACGGATGATGCTTTGCGAATTAAGAAAATAGAAAGCGTAACTAATCACGATGTAAAAGCAGTTGAATATTTTATTAAAGAAGAATTTGATAAACTAAGTTTAGAGAAGTATAAAGAATTTATTCATTTCGGATTGACTTCACAAGATATTAATAATACAGCTGTTCCATTATCAATAAATGATGCTTTTGATACGGTTTATTACCCTGAATTAGCAAATTTATTGGTTAAATTAAAAGAATTAGCAGAAGAATGGAAAGACATATCTATGCTTGCCAGAACACATGGACAACCAGCATCACCTACAAGATTAGGAAAAGAAATAATGGTTTTTGTAGAGCGCATAGAGCAACAAGTTAACTTATTACAAAAGATACCTTATGCAGCTAAGTTTGGAGGAGCAACAGGGAATTTTAATGCACATGTTGTAGCGTATCCGAAAATTGATTGGAAAGCATTTGGAACAAATTTCATTGAAAAAGTATTGGGTTTACATCATTCTTTTCCAACCACACAAATTGAACATTACGATCATTTAGCAGCACAATTTGATGCCTTAAAACGTATAAATAATATTATAATTGACTTAAATAGAGATTTTTGGACATATATTTCTATGAATTATTTTGGTCAAAAAATTAAAAAAGGAGAAGTTGGTTCATCTGCAATGCCTCATAAAGTAAACCCGATAGATTTTGAAAATTCCGAAGGGAATTTAGGTCTGGCAAATGCTATTTTTGAGCATCTTTCTGCTAAATTACCAATATCAAGAATGCAACGTGATTTAACTGATTCTACTGTTTTAAGAAATGTTGGTGTTCCGTTATCGCATACTATAATTGCTTTTACTTCTACGTTAAAAGGCTTGGGTAAATTATTGTTAAATAAACAGAATTTCGAAAAGGATTTAGAAAATAATTGGGCTGTAGTTGCCGAGGCAGTTCAAACAATTTTGCGTAGAGAAGCATACCCTAATCCGTATGAAGCTTTAAAAGAGTTGACAAGAACTAATGAGGCAATTACCAAAGCATCTATGCATAATTTTATTGATGGTCTACAAGTTAATGATGAAATAAAAGCAGAATTAAAAGTAATAACACCTAGTAATTTTACTGGAATTTAAGTTTTTGTTTTTTTGGATGAAATAATTATAAAACAAATAAATGCACCTGAAACATATGAGTTACGTTTGTCAGTTCTAAAAACTTGCGAAAAGTATATTTATAAGTATCAAGGAGATTTTGATTCAAAAACAGTACATTTTGGTGCTTTTGAAAAAAATAAGCTTATCGGAATTGTTAGTTTAATGGAAGCATCAAACAGTTCCTTTAAAGGAAAACAAATGCAGTTAAGAGGTATGGCAGTTGATTTAGGTTGCCAAGGTGAAAATGTTGGAAAAGTCTTAGTTAATCAATCGTTATTGTATTGTAAAGCAAAAAACAAAAACATTCTTTGGTGTAATGCTAGAAAACAAGCAGTTAGTTTTTATGTAAAACAAGGTTTTAAGGTCTTTTCAGAACCTTTTAATATTGAACATGTAGGTGTCCATTATAAAATGGCTATTGAAACAAGTTAAATTTCAATCTCTAAGCCATCATAGGCTAAAAACACATTTTCAGGTAATTGTTTTTCGACATCTTTATGGAAGCCTAGCTTATGGCTAATATGTGTAATATATGCTCGGTTAGGTTTTATAATATTGATTAACTCTAAAGCTTGATTTAGATTAAAATGAGTGAAATGTTCTTTAATTTGTAGCGCATTTATTATGAGAACATCTAAATTTAAAAGCTTTTCTTGTTCTTTTTCATCAATAAAATTAACATCGGTTAGATAGGCTAATGTATCAAAGCGATAACCAAAAATATCCAAATTACCATGCTTCACTTTAATAGGGATAATTTCCAAATCATTAATAAAAAAAGGTTTATTTTTAATAGTATTCTCTATAACACTTGGTGCACTTGGGTACTTGTTTTCGGTTTTAAATATATAATCAAAACGCTTTTTTAAATTATTTAGAACTCTTTGAGATGCGTAAATAGGCAAGTCGCCAAATTTTTGGGTAAACGGACGAATATCATCTAAGCCAGAAGTGTGGTCTGCATGTTCATGTGTATAAATAATAGCATCAATTTTAGAAATATTTGCATGAAGCATTTGTTGTCTAAAATCAGGGCCACAATCAATAATATAGTTCGTGTTTTTCACAGTGATTAGTACGGAAGATCTAAGACGCTTATCTCGTATATCTGTCGAAAGACAAACTTCATGATTGCTTCCAATTACAGGTATTCCTTTAGATGTTCCCGTTCCTAAAAAAGTTAAGTTCATTGTTCGTTTTTATTAAATCAATCTTGTTATTTCAATGATTAAAATATTAAGCGAATTTAATATTATTTTAATTAAATATATAAAAACAAAATAGTAAATTTGCAATAAACATTTAAAGTAATAAAATGGCTGTCAGTTTAAAAGGAGATATTAACTTAAAGCATGTGCCTACTATTAAGAGTAAAGCATTGCGAATTAATTTGAATAAAAACATTTACGGAACTTTTGCCGAAATTGGCGCAGGTCAAGAAACAGTTCGTAATTTTTTGGCTCTACTGCAAATTTAGTGGAATTAAAATATATAATAAAATTTAAAA
>CAYOFS010000112.1:0-5371 GCA_964403095.1 uncultured Flavobacteriaceae bacterium
AACCAAAAAAATAAATTTATGAAAAATTACTTATATCTATTACTGCTTATTATTTTAATTTTCTCTTGTAAGAAAGATAAAGAATTAGCTACCATTTTTTATGTTTTAAAAAGCGAACAAACTAATCTATTAAACGAAAAAGTAAATACAATTAACACTCGATTTTCTGTTGCTAATATACTGAATATCAATGTTTTAAACAAATTAATCAGCAATTAATTTACTGATAATCAGTGAATTGTATTTTTGTCATGTACTAAAAATAGGTAGTTATAAAATAGCTCTAATACAATTTGGTGAATGTGTAGTTTTTGGCACTTCAAACTCAAACCAATCTTGCATGGATAATTCAAAACCAATTCCGTTAAGGTAATTATGTAAAGCGAGGTTTAGTCCTTTTTTAAATTTATGATGTTCCGTGCCTTTTTTGTCTAAATGATACAAATCGTTTTGTGCAAAACCTTCAAATTTTGGACCAGTAATTTCAATATCAAAATCGGATGGATTTTGTCCTATCGGGCTGTGAATTGTTGTGGTAAATTGATGCCAAAAAGCAGATTGTATGCAATTATTTTCAAATAACTGACGAACAATTTCTAATGAATCAATAGTTTCTTGTTTGGTTTGTGTTGGAAAACCATACATTAAATATGCATGTGTCATAATGCCAAACTTATAAAAATTATGGGTTACTTTTGCTACTTGTGCAACATCAACCCCTTTTTTTATTTTTTTGAGTAATCTACCTGAGGCAACTTCTAAACCACCTGTAACGGCAATACAACCCGATTTTGCTAATAATTGACACAATTCTTCAGTAAACGTTTTCTCAAAACGAATGTTTGTCCACCAAGTAATAAATATTTTTTCAGCAATAAGTAATTCAGCTAAAGCTTTTAATATTTTTGGTGGCGCAGCTTCATCTACAAAATGAAAGCCAGTTGTACCAGTTTCAGCAACAATTTTTTTGATTTTATCTACTAATTTTCTAGCCGAAGTAATTTGATAATTACCAACATAATCTAAAGAAACATCGCAAAAAGTACATTGTTTCCAATAACAACCGTGAGAAATAGTGAGTTTGTTCCATCTTCCATCGCTCCATAATCTGTGCATGGGATTCATGACATCTAAAAAAGACAAATACTTATTTTTAATTAAATCTTGATATGTTGGAGCAGGTAAATCTTTATGATGAAAAATAGTGTTTGGCAACGCATTTTTATAAACTACATTATTGTTTTCTAAGACAAAAGTTCGTTCTAATTTATCAAGTTTAATTTCTTTATTAAGGAATTGAATTATCTTTAATAAAGGCGATTCTCCATCGTCTAAAGAGATAAAATCGATATGTTTAAAAATTCGAGTATCGGTTAAAGAGCGCAATTCGGTATTACAATAACCACCGCCAAAAGCAATTTTTATTTTAGTATAATGCTGTTTAATATATTGTGCGCATCGTAAAGCTGCAAATAAATTACCAGGAAAAGGAATAGTAATCGCTACTAAATTTGGTTGGTATTTTTTTATTTTTTCTTCAAGTAATTGTAGTAATATTTCTTCAAGAATAGTAGGTTCATAGCTTAAAAATTCTTCTATTTTATCATAATTACTTGCCGATGTTCCAATCTGTTCGGCATAATTGGTAAAAGCAAAAAACTCATCAACATTAGCTCTAATAAAATCGCCTAATTCCTCAATAAAAAGTGTTGCAAAATGCTTTGCCTTATCTAGTATTCCTAAGTTTCCAAAAGCCCAATCTAAATCATCTTCTAAGATATCAAAACGATGTGATTTTGGTAAATATTAATGACTTAATATTTGATAGGCTTTAGTTACTTCGTGATGTTGTAAATAGCTTATTATCGTATCTACTTTATCAATATATTCTTGTCTTTGCTGCCAAACTTTAGTAAATTCAAAACTATTATTTAATTGCGCTTCCTTAAATATTTTTATTATAAATTCTTTTGTAAAAAGAGCATTAAATACTTCAATGCTTAAATCACATTGATTAGTTTCTATACCTTTTTCTTTCAAAAACCCAGTTAAATAGGCTGTTGCAGGATAAGCAGTGTTTAGTTGCGTAAATGGAGGAGTTATAAATAATACCTTTGTTGACATAGGCGCAAAGGTAGTTTTTTATATAGAATTCAGGTTTTAAAATTCTTCAAAAGTATAATTAGCCACACTTATTTGATTTAATCCAAAATATCCATAAGGATAATTAGATTCGTTTGTGGTGTTTATACAATTACCTTTAACGTTTACTGGCGGCGTTGAAAAAGGGCCACTAGAATCGCCTTGTTGCTCTAATACATTAATAAAATTATAAAATTGAGAAGATATTTTTGATACTAAAATAGTAAATTCATCATTGACTTCTAAATCATCACTTTCATAAAAAATAGTAATGAGATTGTTTTCTACAAATCTAGAATCGTATGCTATGCCATCAGTATTTATAGTTTCATCAACACTTGGTCTATATTGACTGAATTGTACTCTGTAAAAATCACGTTGATTTTCAAAATCGTTAAAAGACACTGCAACTTCTGGATCTTCGGAGCTAAAACCCTCTTCTATAGATTGGGTTATTTCAAGTATTTCGGGTGATTCAAATAAGGTTTCTTCGGCTTTATAAACCTCATTATTATAGGTTATCTCTAATTGATATACGTTGTTAATAATAGGTATAAAGGTGTTTGTTACGTAAATTCCGTCTTCTATTTCAGTAAAAATAAAACTTTGAGAAGTAGTTGTGTTTGTAACTGAAACTTGCGCACCAACAGCATAAACAATCTCATTATTATAATAAGATGATGTATTGGTTAATTTGATTACTTGTTGATTTCCAACAGTTTCTTTTTCCCATTTAATCATGGCTTCAATAACTAAGCGTTCTTGGGCAGTTTCTAAATTTAAGTCCACTACTTCTTGGCAAGAAAAAAGGCTCATTACAATTATTAAGTATATATATTTTTTCATCGTTTTAAAATTTAAAATTATAGGTTATAGAAGGCATTACAGGGAAAATAGAAGTTTTAGTGGCTTCGTTTTGTAACGTTTCCTCATTTCTTTGAAAAGTAATCGAAGCGGCATTTTTTCGGTTATAAAGATTATACACGCCAAAAACCCATTCACTTTTCCATTTTCTATTTTTGTTTTTTTGAGGAGTTAATGTTGCCGATATATCAAATCTGTGATAAGCAGGCAAACGTTCCGCATTTCTTTCAACAAATACAGGTACTAAGTTACCTTCAAATACATATTGACCTGATGGATAATTAGTTGGTCTTCCTGTTTGGTAAACAAAGTTAGCCCCAAAACGCCATTTATTATTTAATTTATACGAACCTGTTAATGATAAATCATGTGTTCTATCATAAGCCGTATTGTACCAATTTCCGTTATTTATTCCAGTTTCTATAGCTGTTCTTCCTTCAACTTTTTGTTCGGATTTACTTAAGGTGTAACTAAACCAACCTGTAAACTTTCCTTTATTTTTTCTAAATAATAATTCCAATCCATAAGCACGAGATTTACCATGTAGAATTTCGGTTTCTAAATTATTATTTGCGATTAAGTTTGAGCCATCAATATAATCAATTCGGTTGGCAACTGTTTTAAAATAAGATTCTACTTCTAAGGTATATTTATCATCGTTTAAATTTTTAAAATAACCTATTGCATATTGGTTGGATTTTTGTGGTTTAATAAACTTGCCACTTGGTGTCCAAACATCTAATGGCGTAGGAGAATTTGTGTTTGATATTAAATGTAAATATTGATTTACTAATTGATAACTAGCTTTTACTGAAGCGTTATCAGACAATTGATAAGCTACCGAAAAACGCGGTTCCAATCCGTCAAAAGAAGCGATAGTTTCATTATTTCCATACGCTTTTTCGCCAATTACGGTTCCTCTTTGGTAAATATCAATTTCAGGATTGTAAACTACCGCTAAATCATTTTGATAAATAGAAAATTTTTGTGCGCCAACTCTATAAAATGAGCTGTATCGTAAACCATAACGCAGGTTTAGCTTATCGCTTACTTTATGTTCTACTTCGGCATAAATTGCAGGTTCATAAGCGTACTTTTTATCTAATTCATCTTCATTAATTCTAGAATCCTCACTTGTTTTATTAATTTCTCCAGGATTAAAATTGTACTTGTTAAAATTCATTCCAAAATTTAGTTTATAGTTTTCATTTAAGCTGTATTTAAAATCATATTTCACATTAAGATCAACAATGTTTGAAATCCATTCAAATTTTAAGGTGTTAAAGGTTAAACTATAATCGTATTTACTATAAATAAGCGATAAATTTGAAAATAACCTATCGTTAAATAAATGATTCCAACGCAGATTAAAGGTATTATTTCCATAAGAATTTGAAAAAAAATCATCTAATTCAAAGGTGTCTTGTCCAAAATATCCAGATAAGAATAATTTATTTTCATTATCTATTTCGTAACTAATTTTAGTATTTAAATCGTAAAAAGAAACTCTATTTGGTTCTTTTGCTGCTTTTAAAAAGATATTTACATATGATGTTCTCCCAGCTAATAAAAAAGAAGCTTTATCCTTTTTTAATGGACCTTCCACTAAAAACCTGCTAGAAATTAAACCTATTCCACCTGTAAGATGAAAGTCTTTATTGTTGCCATCTTTTTGCCTTACATCTAAAACAGATGCTACTCTACCTCCAAATTTTGCAGGAATTCCTCCTTTATAAAGGTTTACATCTTTAATAGCATCGGCATTAAAAACCGAGAAAAAACCAAAAAGATGTGAGGTATTGTAAATAGTAGCTTCATCTAACAAAACTAGGTTTTGATCTGCAGCTCCACCACGAACATTAAAACCAGAAGAACCTTCACCATTTGTAGTAACTCCAGGAAGCATGGTAATACTTTTAATAATATCAATTTCACCAAAAATTGCAGGCATGTTTTTTATAGTTTTAATTTTGAGCTGCGTTACACTCATTTCTGCTTTCTTAATTTGGTTTCTAACTTTAGTTTCTGATGTGGAAATAACCACTTCGTCTAAAGTATTTGATTGCTCTTCCATTTCAAAATTAAGCGTGCTGTTTTGTGTTAAATCAATTTCTTTGGTAATTGTTTTAAAGCCTAAATAACTAATTATTATTTTCTGTTTTCCTTTTGGTAAGGTAAAAGTATAAAAGCCATACTCGTTACTTACCGTTCCTTTTTTATAATCGGCTGTGATTATTTCTACGCCAAATAAAGTTTCGCCATCTAAACTGTTGGTAACCTTTCCACTTATAGTATATTTTTGTGCGTTAGCAAACAGCGTGAAAAGTATAAGTAATATGGTTAATTGTAATGTTTTCATGAAAAA
>CAYOFS010000112.1:5471-6601 GCA_964403095.1 uncultured Flavobacteriaceae bacterium
CTTGCTCCTAAACTTGCTAAATGCTCATTATAAACTTGGCAATCGATTAGTTTATAGTTTTGGTTTTCTAATTTTTGAGCCAAATAAATAAAAGCAACTTTTGAGGCATTACTCACTAAGCTAAACATACTTTCACCACAAAATACAGACGTGTTTTGTGGTTTTAAGTCAATTCCATACAAACCACCAACTAATTTATTATCTAACCAAACTTCAACGGATTTAGCAATACCCATTTTATGTAATTTGATGTATGCTTGTTCCATTTCATCGGTAATCCAAGTTCCGCCTTGACCTTCACGATAGATGTTTTTACAATGAGAAATAACTTCTTTAAAATTTTGGTTAAAAGTTATTTTAAATGTTTTCTTTTTAAGGATTTGTTTCATGCTTTTGGAAATCTTTATTTCTTTAGGAAACAAAACCATTCTGTCTTTTGGAGCATACCAAATAATGGGTTCACCTTCATTAAACCATGGAAAAATTCCACTTTTGTAGGCTAAAATTAATCGCTCCACAGATAAATCGCCACCAATTGCTAAGATATCATCTTGATTGGCTTGATTTACGTTTGGGAATTCTATTTTGGAATTGAGTAAATACATTTATTACTTTAACGAGAACAAATGTAACTAAAAAACCCAAAATATAATTGTTTTTAGTGTCAGTGTTATATCATATATATTTTAAAATGAATTAAAAGAATTTGAACTGCATAGTATTCACGAATACTTAATAAAATATAAAAGCGTAAGTAATTATTTTATAATTCATTGATGATAAAAATATTTGTACAGCCTAAGTTATGGATATGTTTTTTGAAGAAAAAACTATTAATAAAACTAAAGTTCTCTACGGTTATCGTTTGAGTTGGTATCAATCAATTTATTAAAAGGATCAATTCCTACTTCTTTTGGTTCGCTATCAACAATAATACTCAGCTTGTTGTTAATCTGTGTAAACTTATGTTTTTTACTATATAAAACAGTTTCTTTCTTTTTACCGTCTATTTCTTCTTCGCCAAATATGGCAACATCAATATAATCGGCTAAAGGAACAGAATAAATAGGTTTTTTCATTTTTTCTGTTTTGTGTGAAATAGAATCTAACTTATTATCAGAAAAATATTT
>CAYOFS010000113.1:0-6507 GCA_964403095.1 uncultured Flavobacteriaceae bacterium
GTCTTTCAAATCCACGCCTTGCCTAAGAAAAAGGATATTTGCTTGCAAGTTTAGGTCGAACTCAGGTTATTAGTCTAGAGACGGAATACGTAATACTTGACCTACATAAATTTTATCTGGATGAGATAACATTGGCTTGTTAGCTTCAAAAATAACTGGATATTTCATTGCATTTCCATAATATTTTTTTGCTATTTTACCTAAAGTATCTCCACTTACTACTGCGTGAAATTGAGCTTGAGGCTCTTCAACTTTAGTTGCCATTCTATCATCTACACTTGCAATTCCAGCAGTATTACCTACAACTAAAACCACTTTTTCACGTGTTTCTTGACTTTCTGCTAAACCATAAACAATTGCAGTATCACCTTCAACCTCAACAGCTAAACCTTCAACTTCAAAACCTAGACTATTAATAGCGCCTACTAATTGATTTGACTTTTCAACAGCTGCTTCAGCTGTTTCTTCTGCAGTTGTTTTTCCAATTCCGAAAACTTTTGCTCCCGCATCTTTAATAAAAGAGAATAATCCCATAATTTAATTTTTTTAATGATTAATAATTTAATTGGTTGTAAAATTACATGTTTTTTAAACATTCTACAACTAATTTTTACTTATTTATTCTTTAGAAAAAAGCGTTCCGAAAAAACTACTTTTTGTATATTTGTATTAAATACTTAATATATGATCATTCATCAAGTAAATACAGAAAACTCCATTTTAAATACCTTTATTTCTGAAATACGAAATAAAGAAATTCAAAAAGACTCGATGCGTTTTAGAAGAAATATCGAGCGTATTGGTGAAATCCTAGGGTATGAATTAAGTAAGCAATTAAATTATTCTAATAAAACCATAACAACTCCTTTAGGGAAAAAAGACATCGATTTAATTGATAATAGTATTGTTCTGTGTTCTATTTTACGAGCTGGATTGCCTTTACACCAAGGTTTACAAAATTATTTTGATAATGCCGAAAATGCATATATTTCTGCTTATAGGAATCATCCAAATAATAATGCAGAATTTGAAATTATTGTAGAATATTTTGCTTCGCCTTCCATTGAAAATAAAACCTTAATTCTAGCCGACCCAATGCTAGCAACTGGAAATTCTCTCGTAGCGGTTTTAGAAGCTTTAAAAAAACATGGGACACCAAAAGAAATTCATTTAGTTTGTGTTATTGGTTCTACGGAAGGAATTAATTTTATAGAAAAACATTTTCCTAAAAACACCCATTTATGGATTGCCACAGTTGATGATCTTTTAGATGAAAAAGGATATATTATTCCTGGTTTAGGTGATGCTGGAGATTTAGCTTTTGGTCAAAAATTATAATTAACTATCATTAAGACAATTAACATATAAACAAGCGTATTTGCTATCCATTTTTTTTTAATTAACGAAATATAATTTGCTAATAAAATACTTATTGGAAACACAAGAAATAATAATTCTGAACCATTTTTATTATTATATAAAATCATAATTACAAGCGCTATAATAAATTGTGTGATTATAAATACATGATGATTTTTATAATGTACTAATTCTAAACTTAAATTAAACGAGATTTTTATTAGAGCCAAACTCACTAATAGCAATAAAATAATACTTGTTATTTGTAAAATAGAAGTACTCAATAAAAATGGCGTGGAAACTAAAGTGGACGAAAATAAGTTGTCAATTAATGTTAAACCAAATAAATCTTCCGCTATAAATGCACAAAAAATAGGACTTAAAAAACCCACAATTGGTATTAAAAAATTACGCCAATTTATCTTATTAAAAACAAATACCGCAACAATACATAAAACGTAAAACAAAATCATTAAAGGAAAGAAAAAATTAGTTAAAGCTAATAAAAATCCAAAATTAAATAGTTTTTTCTTCTCATTAACCTCACTACTCTCTAATTCAAATAATTGATGCAATGCTAATAGTAACAATAAATTAGCAAGAATTATTTTTATGTCATAAAAACTAACATATAAAATACTACTAATTATAACATAAAACAAGATACCATAATCTGTTTCCGATGAAATAATTTGAGGTTTAGATATTTTATTAAAAAGAAAAAAACTTAGTAATAAAAGAAAAAATTTGCCAATATTTTCTAATGAAAATATAAACGTATCCGTTAAAAAAAAAGAAAAAAATATCAAAAGACTTAAAATAAGGCTTAAAAAAACAATATTTATCGGTTTTGTATTCTTAAAATAACCTACAATCATAAATAATTTTATATTTTTGCATTTCAATACGAAAGTAAAAATTTATTACTAACTAACCTAAAATATTAAAGGTTATTAAAATAAACAATATGATTGGATTAAATATATGGAGAGCTCTTGGTGATTTATTTACAATACTATTCACCCCTTTTAACTCTTTTAAATCTATAAGCGACTCTGAAAATTGGTGGTTATCAAATACAACTAATATCATTTTATTTTCAATTGGCGCTGCTTTATTCATTTACTGGTATGGACAATTGATAAAGTTTAGTAAAGACGGAACTGAAGATTACAATTAATTTTTGTGGGAAGTAAAAATAAATTAAGACGGTTTAAAGAGAACGACTTCTTTAAAAACGTTATTCAACCAACACGAGAAGAAGTCTTAGAAAACTTTCCCTATAAGGGTAAATGGAATACTTTTTTTAATAATTCTAATCCTATAGTATTAGAATTAGGTTGTGGTAAAGGTGAATATACCGTTGCATTAGCAAAAAAAAATCCAAATATTAATTATATTGGTGTTGATATTAAAGGTGCTCGTTTTTGGCGAGGTGCAAAAACAGCTATTGAAGAAAACTTAGATAATGTTGCCTTTTTAAGAACACAAATTGAGCTAATCGATTTGTGTTTTGAGAAAAATGAGGTTGCAGAAATATGGATTACTTTTCCTGATCCTCAAATTAAACATACAAGATTAGTCCATAGGTTGACTAATTTATCGTTTCTTAAAAAATACCATCACATACTTAAAAACAATGGTATTATGCATTTAAAAACGGATAGTGAATTTATGCATGGTTATACTTTAGGCTTACTTCAAGGTTTAGGTCAAAATATTATGTATGCACATCATAATATTTATAATAATCACGAATCTCCAAAAGAAGCTACAAGCGTTCAAACTTTCTACGAAAAACAATATTTAGATAAAAATAAAGCGATTACTTATTTAAAATTTAAACTCGATTTTTAAAACTTGTTAATCAATAAATTATTACAAAAAAACTCCTTTCTTTATGAAAGGAGTTTTTATTTATATGTAATTAAATATACTATCTATACATCACGCTTTTTACAGCATTTACAACATCATTAGCATTTGGCAACCATTCCTCTAATAAAACTGGAGAATATGGTGCAGGTGTATCTGCTGTAGTTATTCTTTTAATCGGCGCATCTAAATAATCAAAGGCTTGATCTTGTACCATAAAAGTAATTTCTGAGGATACTGACCCAAATGGCCAAGCTTCTTCCAAAATAACCAATCTATTTGTTTTTTTAACAGATGTCAAAATAATATCTTGATCCATTGGTTTTACTGTTCTTAAATCAATTATTTCTACCGAAATCCCTTCTTTTTCTAATATATCAGCAGCTTTATAAGCCTCTTTTATAATTTTTCCAAAAGAAACAATAGTAACATCGGTACCTTCACGCTTAATATCTCCTACTCCAATTGGCAAAACATATTCTCCTTCTGGTACTTCACCTTTATCACCATACATTTGCTCTGATTCCATAAAAATAACTGGATCATCATCACGTATTGCAGCTTTTAATAAGCCTTTTGCATCATACGGATTTGAAGGTACAATCACCTTTAAACCTGGTGTGTTTGCAAACCAATTTTCAAATGCTTGTGAATGCGTAGCTCCTAATTGACCAGCAGAACCTGTTGGACCTCTAAAAACTATCGGACAAGGAAATTGTCCACCACTCATTTGCCTAATCTTAGCCGCATTATTAATAATTTGATCAATTCCTACTAAAGAAAAATTGAATGTCATATACTCTACAATTGGTCGAGTACCTGTCATGGTAGAACCAATAGCAATACCTGCAAAACCTAACTCAGCAATTGGAGTGTCAATTACTCTTTTTGCCCCAAATTCATCTAACATACCTTTAGATGCTTTATATGCGCCATTATATTCTGCTACTTCTTCACCTAATAAAAAAACGCTTTCATCTCTACGCATTTCTTCACTCATAGCTTCGGCAATTGCTTGTCTAAATTGTATTGTTTTCATAAAATATATTGTAATATATGAACTGCAAATATACTAATTATTTATCCATTTCTATTTGTTTTGAAAATCTGAATTAATCTTGTACGTTTGTGATTGATAACCTTTGTCAGCCTTTAATGGAATATCTTTTGGTAACTTTTGGTAGTTCTATGTTTACGGCTATTATTTTGTCTGTCCAATATGAAATAAAGCATCGCCCATATTGACAATAGGGAAATTATTTATGGCTATTATATATCCATCATGTGGTGATTTTACTTCAAAATTTGTTTCACCATAAGTATCCATTACATGTCCTAAAACTTGATTTTTACTAACTTTCACTCCGTTTTCAACAGTTAAACTAAACAAACCTGCAATTTTAGCTCTAATCCATTTTCTTGATTTAATTTCAATATTTTTCACAGAATTATCAATCGTTATGTTATCATTAATCATCTTAAAATATTTTAAGATGTTTAAGGTGCCATCAATTCCTTTTTTAATGGATGGTTCATCTAATCTTAATGATTCTCCGCCTTCAAAAACAAGAATAGGAATATTAAATTTAAAACACTCATTTCTAAATGATTTTGGTATTCTTTTTGAGGTAAAACTAAAAGGCGCATTAAATATTTTTGCTAATTTTAAGGCCTTATTATCTTCAACTGAATAACGTATTTGTGAATAATTACTACGCTGTGCTCCGCCAGTATGAAAATCAATACCAAAATCTACATTAGCTACTAATTCTTTCATTAAATAGTATGCCATTCTACTCGCTAAAGAGCCTTTTTTTGATCCAGGAAAACTTCTATTAACATCTTTTCCGTGCATATCGCGTGAAAGGTTTAAAAAACCGAAAATATTAAGTAAAGGCACAACAATTACACATCCACGATGGATTTTATAACTTTTGTCAATTAGCATTCGTCTTATAAGTTCTACGCTATTTACTTCATCACCATGTAAACCGCCTTGTAATAAAATAGTTGGACCTGGTTTTTCTCCATTAAAAATATAAACAGGAATTTCTATTAAAGTACCTGTCGGCAAGCGATCAACGGGTATTTTAATCAGCTTATTTTCTCCTAATCCGATTTTACATCCACGGATTTCTACAATTTCATTTTTAAAATTTTTTTGAAACATTTTTTTCTAAGTATTTAATTATTTCAACAGCAACGTTAACTTTTGTATAAGCCTCTATACCTTGTAAACCAGGAGTAGAATTCACTTCAATTAGTAAAGAATCTCGTTTTGAGCGTATTAAATCCACGCCACAAATTGAAAGTCCAAGAAATTTAGCCGCTTTAATAGCTGTTTTTACTTCCTTACTTGTAAGATTAACAGGTTCTCCTGTTCCGCCTCTGTGAATATTTGATCTAAAATCACCTTCTAGACCAATACGTTTCATGGCAGCTATAATTTTATTACCAGTAACTATAATTCTAATATCTTCACCATTAGATTCTTTTACAAATTCTTGCATTAATATACTTGCGTCCATGTTGTAAAAAGTGTCCATAATAGATTTAGCAGATTTTTCCGAATCGGCTAATATGACGCCTAAACCTTGTGTACCTTCTTGAAGTTTAATAATTACAGGAGCACCGCCAAGTAGTTCAATTTGTTGTTCAATATTCTCTGGATCAATAGAAAAAATAGTTTTTGGTATTGGTATATTTTTTCTATTCATTATCTGAAGTGTTCTTACTTTATTTTGTGCTCTAGCAATTCCTAAAGAAGTAGCGACACTAAATACACCATTCATTTCAAATTCTTTAACCACTGCAACTCCATGTCTAAATACTGAAGAACCAATTCTTGGAATAATAACATCAGCATCATTAATAATATTTCGTCCTTCAAAAATTATTTGTCGTTTACCTTGCCCGATAAGAATGGAGCATTTTGTGTGATCAACTACTTGTACATGATGACCACGGTTTTTGGCCTCTTCAATTAATCTATTGGTAGAGTATATTTGATCACTTACCGAAAGTATTATTATTCTCATAAATATATATTAATATGGCGACATTAGACTGTTAGATAATAGATGCAATATTGACTGATAATAAACGAGTTACTAAAAGTCAAATCACTTTAATTGTCCACTTGTTTAATAACTACACAAAGGTATTGATTTTTATTCATTCACATAACCCGTATTATGCACAGTTATTTCTATTACAACAATTAAACTGGTATTACTCATTCATTTTATATTTGTTTTAGTGAATCACTTCGTT
>CAYOFS010000114.1:0-6497 GCA_964403095.1 uncultured Flavobacteriaceae bacterium
TAATAACCTGAGTTCGATATAAAATTCGTTTACAGTTTAGATGAATTTTTTCATAGACGAAGACAAATTTATGAAAGATTATCTGGTTAATTTGAGTAAATTTGGTAAAGTATATGGGAAAATTCATCAAATCCGAAGGAAAAACAAATAAAAGGCAATCTTTTTGTGTTAAATTTTTAAAATATCCAGATATTCCTTCAAATTTAACACTTCAAATCTCACCTTTTATTTATTTTCTGTAAATAGAATTTTATATCGAACTCAGGTTAATAGTATTTATTCCGTTATCTTTAATATTATTAAGAAAATATTTTGATTCCCTTCCAATTCATATCGATTAAGTAACTCTAGTTACAAATAGACAAAAAAAGTAAATATACCTTTGCAGTTCTAAAACTTTAAACAATATGAATAATATAAAAACAACTTATTTTTTACTATTACTATTCAGTATAGGAATAATAAATGCACAAGAAAAAACACTAACAAAACAAGAAGTTATTAGTAATGTGATACAGAATAATATCACTTTAAAAATAGCCGATGAAAAGTATAAAATTTCAAAAACAGATTACACGCAGTCTAAGGCTGTTTATCTTCCTAATGTAAAAGTGTCTTATACGGGTATTACTACAACAAGTCCGTTAATGGCTTTTGGATCAAAATTAAATCAAGAAGTAGTTTCTATGTCCGATTTTAATCCATTACTATTAAATGACCCTGGTAATTATGAAAATTTTAATGCTAAATTAGAAATTCAACAACCTTTAGTAAACCTTGACGGAATTTATCAACGTAAGGCAGCTAAAATAAAACTAGAAGCGGTAAGTTTAGAAAAAGAAAGAACAACCTCATACTTAACATTTCAAGTAGAAAAAATCTATATGCAGTTACAATTAGCATATCAATCTGTTATAGTTGTTGAAAAAGCCTTAGCAACAGCAAAAATAAATCAGCAACACGCACAAAATAGCTTTGATCAAGGCTATTTACAAAAAGCCGATTTATTAATGGTTCAAGTAAGAGTGAACGAAGTTGAAAATCAGCTAGTAACTGCTAAAAGTTTTATTAAAAACACGTCAGATTATTTGAATACTTTGATGAATAGTGAAGACGATACACTTATTAAACCATCCGATAAATTAGAAATAAACCCTAGTTTTAATTTAGCAACAGCAATATCTAAAGATAGAGCAGACTATAAAGCAATGGGAATTGCAACAAAAGCGTATGACCAAATGTACAAAGCAACAAAAATGGAATTTATGCCTAGATTAAATGCTTTTGCAAATTTTGAACGAAATGACAATAAATTTCTTGAAATAGATGGTAATAACTATTTAATTGGTCTTCAATTAAGTTGGGATGTTTTTCAAGGAGCGCAACGATTTAGTAAGTTAAAACGAAGTAAAATACAAGCCGATAAATCTAGATTAGAATTAAAACAGCACATTGCTAAAAACGAAACAGATTATAAAGTAGCTAAACGAATGCTTTCAGATGCACAAAATAAATTAAAACTGTCTAAGTTGGCAATGGAGCAATCAAACGAATCTTTACGAATAAGAAACAACCGTTTCAAACAAGGCTTAGCAAAAGTTAGTGATGTTTTAATGTCAGAAACTTTATATGCAAAAAAACAATTAGAATATTATCAAACAATTTTTGAAGTAAATTATGCACAAGCATACTTGAATTTTTTAAGTAAATAAAATAAAAAACAGTTACTAATTCCTAAATTTATTATTCCATAAAAACAAATAAAATGAAACAAATAACTACATTAATCATTACAACTTTAATACTTTTTAGTTGTGGAACAGAAGAAAAAACACATACAATAGCTCAATTACCAGCAATTTTAGTCAAAACAAACAAAACAAGTTTTGATTCAAAATCAGCCAATACAATTCAGGTAAGCGGAACAGTACAATCAGGTACTACTGCAAACTTAAGTACACGAATTATGGGCTTTGTAACCAAAGTAAACGTAAAAGTTGGTTCTAAAGTAAGAAAAGGACAATCTTTAGTACGTATTAATAGTTCGGATTTACAAGCTAAAGCTGGGCAAATAAACGCAAACATACAAAAAGCACAAGTAGCTGTTCAATCTGCAAAAAAGGACTTTGATCGTTATACGGCATTATTTACACAAGAAAGCGTAACGCAAAAAGAATTAGACGATATAACAAGCCGTTATGAAATGGCAAAATCAAGTGAAGAGGCAGTACGTCAAATGAAAAACGAAATTAATGCACAGTTTTCTTACACAAATATTAAAGCGCCGTTTACAGGAATTGTAACAGGTAAATTTGTTGAAGTTGGAGATATGGCAAATCCAGGAATACCATTAGTATCCTTAGAATCTCCAAATAATTTTGAAGTTGTAGCAATGGTGCCAGAATCTGAAATTTCAAACATTAAAAAAGGACAAAAAGTGGATGTTTTAATCAAATCCATCGGTGAAAACATAAAAGGTACTGTTTCTGAAATTGGCGTTTCGGCAAAACATACTGGCGGACAATATTTAGTAACTATTAAATTAGACAAGAAAAACAAAATAAAATTATTTTCAGGAATGTTTACCACAGTTAAATTTACATTTGATAAAACTAAAACAAATCAAAAAAATAATAAAATTTTTATTCCGATAAATAGCATTGTAGAAAAAGGAAGCTTAAAAGGTATTTACACAGTAAGTAACCAAAATAAAGCACTATTGCGCTGGTTAAGATTGGGTAAAAGTAATGGAACTACAGTTGAAGTTCTTTCAGGCTTATCTGATGGGGAAGAATATATTATATCGGCTGAAGGCAAGTTATTTAATGGAGTTCCTTTAACTATTCAATAGTTTTTAGGAGTCAAATTTTAATAAACAATAATCGATTCTAAAATTAATAATAACTCCCAGTTTTTTTGGGATTAAATAATAAAAAAATGAACGAAGGAATTTCAGGTAAAATTGCGAATATATTTATGGAGTCTAAACTGACTGTCTTGTTGATGGTTGCAATGATGGCAGTAGGTATTTATAGCTCTTTTTTAATACCACGAGAAGAAGAACCTCAAATAAATGTGCCAATGGCAGATATTATGATAGGTTATCCAGGAGCAAATCCTGAAGAGGTAGAAAATAGAATAATAAAACCTCTAGAAAAAGTAATTGCAAATATTAAAGGCGTGAAACACATTCACTCTATGGCAATGAACGGACAAGCAATGATTATTGTGCAGTTCAAGGTTGGTGAAGATACAGAACGATCTTATGTTAATTTATATAATGAATTAATGCGAGTAAGTCCATTATATAAAAATGGCATTTACGAACCACTAATTAAAACCAGATCAATTGATGATGTGCCAATGCTTGGTGTAACGCTTTGGAGCGAAAATTATAGTGATTATGATTTAAGATTACTTTCAAAGGAATTAGAAAACGAAATTAAAAAAATTAAAGATGTTTCCATAACCAATAGCCTTGGAGGAAGAAAACGACAATTAAAAATAAATCTAGATAAAGATAAATTAGCTCAAAATAAAATCGATGCACTTAGTATCATTCAAATGATTAGAGCTAATAATCAACAAATGCAATCGGGTAATTTTATTAGTAATGATACAGAATATTTATTGACTTCTGGAGATTTCTTTAAAACAGCCGAAGACTTAGAGCGTTTAGTAGTAGGTACAAATAACAACTTACCAGTGTACTTAAATCAAGTAGCTACTATTGTTGATGGCCCAGGTTTAGCAAAAAACTACGTATCTTTTGGTTACGGACAAGCAAATGATAACTTTAAAGAATTTCCATCAGATTATAATGCAGTAACCTTATCTGTTTCTAAATTAAAAGGAGCAGATGCAATGACAATAGCAGATAAAATTATTGCTAAAATTGAAAAATTAAAGCAAAACTTAATTCCATCAGATGTTAAGGTTAATATAACTAGAAACTACGGAGAAACAGCATCTCATAAAGTAGGAGAATTATTACTTCACTTAGGTGTTGCAATTTTAGCAGTTACTATTTTAGTTGTTTTAGCTATGGGTTGGCGTGGAGGTTTAGTGGTGTTTTTATCGGTGCCATTAACATTTGCTTTAACGCTATTGAGCTATTATTTATTAGGCTACACATTAAATAGAATTACATTATTTGCCTTAGTATTTGTGGTAGGAATTGTCGTCGATGACAGTATAATTATAGCCGAGAATATGCATAGGCATTTTAAAATGAAAAAAATGCCGTTTAAAGAGGCTGCATTATTTGCTATAAACGAAGTTGGTAACCCAACAATTTTAGCAACTTTTACTGTAATTGCTGCAATTTTACCAATGGCATTTGTTTCTGGTATGATGGGTCCATATATGAGCCCAATGCCAATTGGAGCATCAATTGCTATGTTATTATCGTTATTTGTAGCCTTAACAATTACACCATATTTGGGATATATTTTTCTTACAGAGAAAGATAAAAAACCAGATAATTCACATGATAGCGAAACAGCAAATACCAAAGGTTTTATTTATAGAATGTACAATAAATTAGAAAGACCTTTATTAGAAAGTAAATTAAAAAGAAATGTTTTATTTTTAGTTGTAATTATCTTAATGATTGGTTCAGTAGCTATGTTTTTTACGAAAACTGTAGCTGTAAAAATGTTACCATTTGATAATAAAAATGAATTTCAAATTGTAATTGATATGCCCGAAGGTACAACACTTGAAAGAACTGCTGTTGTAACCAAAGAGGTGTCTCAATACCTTGCAACCATTCCCGAAGTAGTAGATTATCAAAACTATATTGGAACATCGGCACCAATTACGTTTAACGGCTTAGTTCGGCATTATGATTTACGTCAAGGAAGTAATGTTGCAGATATTCAAGTTAACTTGTTACACAAAGAGCATCGCTCAATGCAAAGTCATCAAATAGCTACTTTGGTAAGACCAAAAATTCAAGAAATAGGTAAAAAATACGGAGCAAACATTAAAGTTGTTGAAGTTCCGCCAGGACCACCAGTTTTATCTACTATTGTTGCTGAGGTTTATGGGCCAGATTATAACGAGCAAATTAAAATTGCTAATAATATTAAAACCATTTTACATAATACAGACGATGTTGTAGATATAGATTGGATGATTGAATCCGATCAAACAGAATTTAATATTGTAGTAGATAAAGAAAAAGCAATGCTTAACGGTATTGTACCAGAGCAAATTGTAAGAGCCATAACTACCATATATGGTAAACACGCAATTTCTTCTTTATACGATCCAAAATCGAATGAAACTATTGGTATATACTTAGCTTTAGAAGATAGTTATAAAAATTCGTTAGAAGATTTGAAAAGACTACATATAAAGTCGCAAAATGGCTTGTCTATTCCTATAAGTGAATTGGTTAAAGTGGAAAAAAACGTATTAGAAAAAACAATTATGCGTAAAGACCAAAAGCGTGTTGTTTATGTAACTGCCGATATGGCTGGAGGATTAGAAAGTCCTGTTTATGCTATTTTAGGAATGGAAGAAAAATTAAATAAAATAGCACTTCCTAAAGGCTATAAATTAAATGAATTATATTTAGGAGACCCAGAAGATGAACTAAATTATACCGTAAAATGGGACGGAGAATGGCAAATTACCTTGGAGGTTTTTAGAGATTTAGGCGTTGCTTTTATGGTAGTAATTTTAATAATTTATATGCTGATTGTAGGTTGGTTTCAAAACTTTAAAACACCAATTGTAATGATGTTAGCAATACCAATGTCATTAATAGGAATTGTTTTAGGGCATTGGATTTTTGATGCATTTTTTACAGCAACATCATTTATTGGAATGATTGCTTTAGCAGGTGTTATGGTAAGGAATTCCGTTTTATTAATAGACTTTATTGAAATACGATTAAAAGAAGGTGCTAATTTAAAAGATGCTATTATTGATGCAGGAGCAGTTAGAATGACACCAATTTTATTAACTACTGGAGCAGTAGTGATTGGAGCATCAATTATTCTATTTGATCCAATATTTCAAGGTTTAGCAATATCGTTAGTAGCTGGAGCAATAGTTTCTACGGTGCTTACTTTATTAGTAGTGCCAATGATTTACTACATAACAGAAAAAAACAAACATAAAATATAATACTAATAAAGAGGTTTTGACACTTGATTAAAACCTCCTTTTAAACAAAAAAATGATAAACAGATATATAAATATAATAGCAGGAACTTTTATAATGATAAGTGTATTTTTAGCAATAAAAGTAAATATTAACTGGTTGTGGTTTACAGGTTTTATAGGTTTAAACCTATTCCAATCTGGTTTTACTAATTGGTGTTTAATGCGTGATATTCTTAAAAAATTAGGAGTTAAAGATTAGGTATGCCACAGTTTAACCCTTTATTCATAGGGTTTCTTGACTTTGTAATAGAAAATTTGTGAATAATTATACCAGTTTAATTTCAAAAGACGTGTAATAAATTTTAAATATTTTTTTGTTA
>CAYOFS010000115.1:0-6466 GCA_964403095.1 uncultured Flavobacteriaceae bacterium
AATTATAGGGTTGATCAAGATAATTTAAGGTTTAGAGGGGTAAATGCTAAATTTACAGATCAAAAATTTACGTCTAACAAAGATCTTTTGGCGTACTTTAAAGAAAACATCCATAAACAAGGCTTTTTTAAAAAATGGGACGGAAAATTCTCTACAATCAAATAGATAATTCTTTATCGTGCTTAAACTAAAATAATTTCTATTTTTGCAACTCTAAAATTATATAAAAATGGAAAACGGATTATACGCAAAAATGAACACCTCAAAAGGTGAAATTTTAATACAATTAGAATTTGAAAAAACACCTGGAACTGTAGGGAACTTTGTATCTTTAGCTAAAGGAGAACTAGAAAATTCAGCAAAAGAGCAAGGAACACCTTATTATGATGGATTAAAATTCCATAGAGTAATACCTGATTTCATGATTCAAGGTGGCTGTCCTTTAGGAAAAGGTACTGGTAACCCTGGATATCAATTTGAAGATGAATTTCATCCTGAACTGAAACACAATAAACCTGGAATACTTTCTATGGCAAATTCTGGACCTGCTACTAATGGAAGTCAATTTTTCATAACACATACTGCTACAGATTGGCTAGATAATAAACATACTGTATTTGGTCATGTTGTAAAAGGGCAAAGTGTCGTAGATTCTATTACACAAAATGATGAAATTACAACTATTGAAATTATAGCAAAAGGAGATGCCGCTGAAAAATTTAATGCTATTGAAGCATTTAGAACTTTTGAAGGAGCAAGAGAAAAAAAGATTGAAGAAGTAAAAAAACAATCTGAAGCTGCTTTAGAAGAAATTGCAGCTGGTTTTAAAAAAACCGATTCTGGTTTAAGATACCAAATGCTACAAAATGGAGATGGCAAGCAAGCTGAAAAAGGCGCAGGTGTTTCTGTTCATTATAAAGGGCAATTAGTTGACGGAACTGTTTTTGATTCATCATACCAACGTAAAGAACCAATTGATTTCACACTTGGAATTGGTCAAGTTATTGCTGGTTGGGATGAAGGTATTCAACTATTAAAGGTTGGTGATAAAGCTCGTTTTGTTATTCCTTCTCATTTAGCTTATGGAAGTCAAGGCGCTGGCGGAGTAATTCCTCCAAATGCTGTTCTTATCTTTGATGTTGAATTAATGGAAGTTAAATAATTAGAATACATCTAGAAATAAAAAAATCGAGCAATATTTGCTCGATTTTTTTATTTAATTTATTTTTAATCTAAAAATAACAAGAGCTATCATTTAGCCATCGACCACGTTTTTTAAAATTGAAATCAACAAGAAGCATTAGCTCATGTGAGCCTTGATTAAAGCCACCTAAGTTTGTTAACGTATGATCGTATGAATATCCAATTCTAAATTTTTTATTTAAAACTAAGGCAGCCATTGCACTAACTGAATCATGATACCTATAAGATACTCCAAACTCTATTTGATCATTATAAAATATATTAGCATTCAAATCAACTGATATTGGTAAACTTCTAGTTATTTTAATCAAAGTTGATGGTTTAAACTTTACTTTTTCATTAAACTGAAACACATAACCAAATGTACCAAAGTAACTTTGATAATCGTTTAAAACAGAACTATAACTATTTGGGTCTAATCTAAATTTTGGTGTGTTAAATAATTGCGGTACTGATAAGCCGATATAATAATTCTTGGTATAAAAAAACAATCCTACTCCTGCATTTGGATATCTGCCTTCTAAATCGGCATAATTATCATTATCTGGTGTTAGACCTGCGCTAAGATTATTATTAAAATTAGAAAATCCTCCTTTAATACCAAAAGCTAGCCTAGAATAATGTGATGTAACCATAGTATATGACAAATCTAAATTGATATTGGTGTCTTCTAAAAGACCTAATTTGTCTTGTACAACCGATAATCCCATACCGACACTATCAAAAGTTCTAGCATTTATTGAGAAGGTTTCCGTTTCTGGTGTACCTTCTACTCCAACCCATTGTTGCCTTGCCAATAAACCAATTGAGATATCCGCTCTTGCTCCTGCATAAGCTGGGTTTATCACATTCATATTATACATATATTGTGTATAATGCGGTGTTTGCTGTGCACTTACCTCAATACTTAGTAATATCAACAAACTAATTGCTGTTTTTAATATTGCTTTCATAATCATTATCTTATTAATTGAATAAATCCTGATTTAGGGTTTGTTACACCATCATTATAATCTATAGTATAATAATATACTCCTTCAGGAACTGGTTCATCTTTGATTGTACCATTCCACCATAAAGGACTTGTATTTCCATTATTATTATAATTATAAACTTCACTTCCCCAACGATCAAATATTTGTATTTTAAAATCCAAATATTGCAAAAGGCTTATTACTTCAAACTCATCACTTAAACCATCATTATTTGGCGAAAATAAATTTGGTAAATCATTATCAATTATAGTACCTATTCCTTCAGCCTCTATATTGTCTGTATTGAATGTTGTTATAATTCCGTTTAAAGTTAAGTTTTCAACATCTTCAATAAGTAAATCTTCATTAGTTTGTATTTGCACCTCAATACTCAATGTAAGTGCTGGAATTACTACTTGTGTACTTAAAGATAGATAATCATCTGGCTCTATTGCTGTACCATTATTAGTAAAAATATTTAAACCAATATCTTCATAATTTTCTTGAGGTTCATTAGTTAATGGATTTTCAAGACTAATAGTAAATTCCAAAATCCCTCCTTCAACTATTGTTGGATTGGAAATAACAACTAATGGGTCTGGTTGCCTATCAATAATAGTCCCAGTTTTATCTAAATCAACTGTTCCTACAAAACCATTAATAACTGTTCCTATTACGGATATTGTTTCTTGGTCTGGTTCGTTTAAAGAATCTTGAATTGTTATAATATGGAAATCTACAAATGTATTTTCATTATTTGGATTATTACTTGCAGGGATTGTAACTGTATTTGGTGATGTATTTGTATAGTCATCTGGATTAATAGCTGTTATATCAGTAGTGATTATTTCAACTTCAATTGGTCTTGAACTAGATGTTGTAGGGTTTGCAATAGACGGATTTATTTCAACTTTATGTACTAAATCATCGCCTTCTAACTGTATATCATCATTCATTATCAAATCAGGCGCATCATCATTATCTTGAATAGTTCCAATACCCTTAAAGCTCACATTAGCCTCTAATAAATTTGTGTCTGGATTAGTTGTATTTGCACTTGTTACTAATCCGTTAATAGTAAAAAATTCGGGAATTTCATCTATTGTATCATCAGTGGAAGTAATAGTTACCTGTATAGTTGAATCTCCTATTGGAATAATAATACTATTTGGCGATGTAGATGCAATACCATTATAATCATAAGGCGACACAGCCACATCATATGTAGTTGTTGTATCTGTACCATCGGAGGTTGAAATATCTATTTCCACATCGGTTGTACTTGTTTTTAAAATAGCACTATCGCCTAATGATACTAAACTAATAGTAAAAATTAAATCATTACCTTCAATAACAGTTATATTATCTATTATTACAACTAAATCAGGTAATTCTCGCCAATCACGCTCAGTTGTATTTGTATTATCTTCGTTTGGAAAATCTAAAGGTGTTTGATTGTTAGTTGGGTTTACTGATGAAGTATCATTATCATAAGAGTCCGCTAAACCATCATTATCTAAATCTGTATTAGTGAAATTAGTTTCAGGAACACCATCATTGTTAAAATCCCATGCTTCAATACTATCATCACGTAAATCATCATCGGAATCGCTGTCTAAATAATCTGGAATACCATCAGGAACGGCACTTGTAGAATCTGTATCTACAGGTGTTAATCCGTTTGTATAAACAACTCCATTAGCATCAGGTGCATTAGGCGCCAAGTAGGAATCGGTTGATTGCGCTTCAATATTATCTACTATTCCGTCATTATCCGAATCTATATCTAAATAATTAGGATTAGCATCTGTATCCGAATTTGGAATGGTATAATTAATAATTGCACTCAAATCATCTACATTCTCTAAAGAATCATCTAACCCATTTAAACCAACAGCTGAATTAGTTTGACCATTACTGGAAGTGTCTAAAGCTCCGTTTCCAGTCTCTACAATATCAAATATTCCATCGTTATCACTATCTAAGTCAAAATGATTAGGAACACCATCCATATCAAAATCAAATAAATCTACAATTCCATCTGCGTTTGAATCTACTCCAAAATCAGTATCTCTATAATTAGGAGTATCATCATTGTCAGCATCATCTAAAGGGTCTAAACCGTTATATTCAACAGTATCTGGAACACCATCATTATCATCGTCAATATCATTAATATTGGTTACCCCATCATTATCTGAATCTGAAAAAACAGAAATATTTGTACTCGCTCCAACACTGACTAATAAGTTTGATAATGAATCCGCCCCATTAAAATCCACTAAATTTGTTCCGTAACAGTCGTCTTTAACTGTAACGGTTATTAATACATCTAAAAATTCCCCAGGGTTTAGAATTCCTGAAGTCCCATCAAATAAATTAATATCAGTTACACCATCGTAAGCTATATTTAGATTTGGAGAGGTTTCTGGAATTTCATCAACTCCTGTCGGTAATTCAATAGTAACATCATTAAGGCTAACTATATTACTTGGGCACATACCCAATAAATTATCACTTAAAACTAAATTATTAATACGTGCCGTTGATGAAGCATCATTTCCTATTCTAATTTTAAATATTAATTCTTTATGTTCTAATATACCACTTGGAGCAGGATTGTTACTTTCTAAAGTTTTATTAATATTCGCTGTAGCGTTATAAAAAAAACGCATTCCCATTGTTACACAACTACATTGCGAATTAGAAGTTGGATCAGAGTTATCTCCATCTGACTGGTAATAATACCTATCTAAATGATCTCCCATGTCATCACTCCAAATTACATATGAGTAATTACGTTCAAATCCTGGAAATTGAGTCATACTAATTCCTAATTGATTAAACCAGCTCATATTTAATGTAGATGGAAGCGGATTAACAATTGTATGTATTTTTAATACAACTATTTCGCCTGCATTTAAGCTATTGCCATTAGTTAGTAGCAAGGTCTCATTATCTCCATTATATAAAGGGTTAATTGTTACTGCTGGACCGCTATCTTGTGTTATTGTTAAAGTTGAAAATGTTATGCCATTATCTAAAAAACTACCTAAACCCATATTGTAATTAACATTGTTTGCAATATTTAATCCATCATTTTTTATGGTTACGGTATTTACATAGTCATATGTAATATCTGGCTCGGCAGCCGGATCAGAAAGCAAACCTAAATCTTGAACATAAACTGTACCTGGAACATTTAGCTTAGCAGCAACAGTAGTTTCGGTTGTGTGGAAATCGGGAATTGTTATAGTCTCCGTATCATTTCCTCGATCCGAAGTTAAGTTAATATTACTTGTAAAATCAATTCCTGAACCAGAAGGCGTTGGATTTGGTCTACCATTGCAAAAAGGGTTTACATAAACACAATAAGTAACAACCATTAATTGCCCTGGATATAATTTACTGTTCGTAGTATTAAAAATACCATCAGCTCCTGGAGTTGCATCTGTTTCACTAAATTCATCCTCATCAATATTACCTGCACTCCATTCTTCTGGGTAGCTGCCACCTAGCCAATCAGCTCTTGATCTAGTCCCAACTCCTTTTTCTATAAACACAATACATCCATCACCATAACTAGCTTCTAAATCATTAAAAATCTGGATATTAGTAACGTTACTGTTTTCATGATAAGCTCTAGTTATACTTGTGTTTTTTAACCAAATTGTATGTTGTATTTTATAAACTTCCCCATAAGTAGGATCAATAGTGTAACCCTGATTACAAGATAAAAAGCTTTGTATTTCAATAATACTATTATTCGTTTCTACTGTTAGAAATAAAGTAGCCATAGAGGTGTCTTCACCGTCAGTAACCTCATAAATAATATCTGGTACATAACCTGTATAACCAGTAGTTGGAACAAAATTATATGTTCCATCACTATTTATAGTAATTGTTCCAACACCTACGATATTGATTGTTCCTCCTGCATTTGTCCAAGAAACTCCACCGTTTATAGAAAACCGTACAACTGATAAAGTATCTCCATCTGCATCAAAATCATTATCTAATAAACTTGTATAATTATCTGGTGCTCCAGAAGGTACATTTAATGTTGTATTAACATCTGCAGTTGCTATATCATAATTTGCGACTGGTATATTGTTAGCTTGTGAGTTGGCATATTTTATTGAAAGTAATAAAAAAACGATCAATATTTTTAAAAAAATATTTTTGTACTTATGCATAATTGTAAGTTTTTGTATAGGTTACAAATATACACTTTTTTGGTTCTACTGCAATAATTGTGGAATTTTTTAACTTTGCTTAAAAAATGGCAA
>CAYOFS010000116.1:0-6412 GCA_964403095.1 uncultured Flavobacteriaceae bacterium
CCTCAGAAAAAGACTATGACGCATACGATAAAAACTATTATTTTCACTTTGGAAATGCAAAGACTCCTACAAAAAGATAATTTAGAATAAATAGTATATAAAAGATTAAAAAAAAACTAGTACAATTCATAGAAGATGTTGAATAATGGCAGATAAATAATTTTCAATCCAATCAAACTTATAAAAAAAAATAAATGAATACAGATTTTACAAAATTAAAAAATACCGAACATTTATTTAGATGGTTTTCAGAAAATCCATTTCAAGAAATTTTGGAAACAGTTGAGGATATGTATAAAAGTAAAGATCCGAACATGAAACTAGAGGGTTTTACAGCAGTAAGTGAACCACAATGGCTAACAACATCTAAAAACCCTGGAGATGCTTCGTTGCCAACAAGAACCGCTGTGGCTTTTGAATGTGAATTTGAATTAAAAGATACAGATGAATTGACTAATATAAAAGGAGTACTATCATGGGTTGCTTTTGATTTAGAGACAAACCCTGGCACTAAAATGTGGATAAATAGAAACGGAACCCTAAAAGAATTTGGTAGTAATGAAGGTTTAAGGCACAAAATTTATTTTGATAGAGAGCTAAAACAATAATATTAGAATGAAACCTGCCTGCCGTACCGTCAGGCAGGCAGGTAACGAACAGCATAGCAGAGTGTAAAAACAATAAAAAAAGATACTATAATTTTTTTGAAAAATAAAAAATAGGAAAATGGAAAATAAGCAGTTAACAATTAAACTCAAACGTTTAGGAAAAAAAAGAGTTAAAACTATTGATTTTGAAATTGAAAATCCTGTTTCAAACTTAAAAGATTTAATTACTGAATGTGTTAGTTCGGAGGTAAATAGTTTTAATAAAGAAAGAGACAATCCTAGTTTAATTTCATTTTTAACCCCTAAAGAAATTGAAGAACAATCTGAAAAAGGAAAAATTTCATTTAATGATAATTATAACAAAAATAAGGTAAAAATACCAGAAGCCGTTGAAAATGCAGAATTAGCATTTAAAGATGGTTTATTTGTTGTCTTTATTGATGATAATGAAATAAAAAAATTCAATCAAAACTTAAATTTAGAACCTGAAAGTGAAATATCATTTATTAGAATGACATTCTTGGTTGGCACGTATTGGTAGTAAAAAAAACAAGAAAATAATAAGCTCTATAAAACAACAGTATGATTCCTAAAGAAAAAGCAACAAAATTTATACAAAGCAAAAAAACTGCTAAGCCTAATTTAAGTGAACTAAAAAAGTTTTCAAAAACATTTAAAATATTTGCAAAAATAATTGTTTCAGATAAAATATTTTTTAGACCCAAAAGTTATTATATAGATCAAAAATTATGTTTTGATAAATTTATAGAGCTCTTTGGTGATGACTATAGTTTTAACCCTTTTAAAGAAAAAGAAGGTACGGAGTTGTCCGTTTTTTTATTTGGAGAACTACACGGAAAAGCAATACCCGAAATTTGGGAATTGATAAACAAAAAACCATATCAAACAGGCTATAATAGACGTTCCTTTAGAAATAAAGTAGGTGCAACTCATTTACAAAATAAGATTATATTTATTCAAAATTTATATAAACTTACTGAGACAGATAATAGTGGTTATTTATCATTAAATATTTATGAAATTGCACAGTATAGTATATACAACGACTTATATTATTCAAGTTTCTCTAATCTTATAGCCGTTGAATTAAATAAATCTAATGAAAAATTAAGAACTTTAATAAATGATATTTTTAACGGAGAAGATGAAATTGGAGGTGTTTCTAATGATTTAATTAGAGGCTGTTTATTGTCTGACGATCCTATTTGCTGGGAAATGGTCGGAAAATTATTACTGGCAGCTCAACGACAAGAAGGATTGAGACAAACAGTTCTAGAGGCTTTAGACGAAACCTCAATTGGGGCTTTAAAATACATTGTAAAGCTAATTTTAGATCATAATTTATTTAGATTTTCTGCCGTAGTAAGAGCAATAGACACTTGGTTTGGCTTTGGTTGGGACGCTCCAAAAAAAGCAACTATAAAGCGCGTTTTAAGTTTAGCAAATGCATTTTTTAATGATTCTAAACTGATTAATACAGCAATAAAAAGTAAAGATAATTTAGAAGTTTATGTTGCACTTTGGACAAATGCCGTAATTAATGATGTAGATATTTCTAATATAATGGCAATAGATATCATTAAAAATGGCTCAAGAGAAAAAAAAATATTGGCTTTTATCTTTATGAAAGAAACAGGTAGAACCAATACAAATCTATTGCCTTGGATTTATGAGAACCTAGGAAGTGATACAGTTTTGGATTACTACATGTTATCAAATAGACCTAGTTTCAAATTAACTCCAAAATTATTTGCTACCATAAAAAGAATAGCCACAGAACTTCCTAAAACAGGACTTAAAGTTAAAGGCGTGTTTGATTGGTTAGATTTTAGTGTTATGCCAAGTTATTTTTACACATTTTTAATTGATGAAAGTGATGAAAAACAATTAGAAGAATTAGGACAAAACATAAAAATAATCCCATCAGATGAAAGAGAAAAGTATTTTGGAAGAGTATTTCCAAAGCATAAAATTTGGGCATATACAACTTTAAATAATGGAAAAATAATTCCCATAAGGCTTCCAAAAAACCATTGGAAAAGAGGTGTGATGCATCAAGCTATTACCGATAGAAATTTGTCGGTAATGGTGTCTGGTTTAAATGTTTTGCGTGCCGTAAATTTAACAGAAAGGGAATATGATTTAATGCCTGATTTGTTGAAAAGAAAAAGTGTTGATATACGAGGATTTATTATTTCCCAAATAGCAGTTTTCCCAAATAAAATAGCACAAAACAGCATTGCAACTTTAATAGAGTCTAAAAATATTGACCAACGTCTAGGTGGTTTAGAAATTTTGAGCATTTTAAATGAAGAAAATAAAATGCCTGAGTTTGTAAATGAAAAAATAAGTCTTTTTAAAGAAAGAAAGAAACTCTCTAAAAACGAAGAAGTCTATTTAGACAAATTTAATAACTCAACTAGTGAGTTTTCTTTTGAAAATGGTTTTGGCATTATAGACTATAATAATTTTAAACCAATTTTTAAACCTGAAAATAAATTTAAAGCTAAAACTAATAAAGGTTTTAAAAATATATTGTCAAAATTTATTACAAAAGATTCAAACATTTTTGGTGATTATATAGATATTTCTAAAACAACAAAAGCAGTAAATGATTTAATAGCCATATTTGATGAAAATAAAAATTACGAATATACCCATGAAGGGTATTATTATGAAGACAATCTTTCTACTACATTATTATCAAAAAACGTAACACACAAAGTTAAATACAATAAAAATTTTACAAATTTAGAGTGGTTTAACCAATTGCCATTAGCCAATAAATGGAAAGAATGGTATGATAAATCTAAATTAAACGATTTTGAATTAATTTTGGCAATAGATAGCCTGCAAAGTCATAACGAGTTTTATTATAAAAATACAGCTTTAAAACAATTCTTTCTTAAAAATAAACCAGCACTCCATAACATAAATATAAAAAAGAAAGGAATCTGGAATAGTAAAGAAAAGAAAATCAGCTACATACTAGAAGAACTATTTTTTACATTTGCTGATTTGGAAATGGCTGCAACTTTTTTAACAGATGTTTTAGAGTCGGCTATTGCAACTTTCCCTGAATATTTAAAAAATATAGCTTTTGGAATAAGCGATTGGAAGGATACTAAAACATATTGGAGTGATTTTATCTTATCTAAAATTTTTGGTAAAGACCTGATTTTACGGGTGATAAACAAAACAAGAAAAAATATAGACTTACAAGAAAGATATTGGCAATGTAGAATGCATCTGTTCTATGCCAATTTGAGTAATAATAAAATGGGTGCAGTTAGCGATCTAGTTAAATTAAATCCTCAGCATTCTTTAGGTTGTGTTCCTGAAATTAGTATAACAGTACACTTATACCATAATAAAATTATAAATGATGATGAGCTACTTTATCATAGCTTATTACAAAACAATATATTTTTAATTTTTGAAGGACTAAAAGGACTAAGAAGAGACTACGAAAAATCTTTGTTACCTGAAAAATTCCCCCATAATTTATACAAACAACTAAAGAAAAATTTATTAGAAATAGAGTTAGAAAGAGGTGATTTGCATACTGAAGCAAGCCCTTATGTTTCTAAGATGTTATCCGTAGAAGGTTATTCTTATTTATTTAGAATACTTGGCTTTTTGGGTAAAGAAAATTTAAATAGAGGGTACTTTTATGGGAATACTCCAAATAGAAAACAGATGTTTAGTCAACTGATAAAAATTTGTACCCCTAAAAAAGAAGACACACTTACTGAATTTATTGAAAGTGCTAAAGACTTAAAATTGCCTAAAAAACGTTGGTTAGAAGTTGCGATGTATGCACCGCAATGGAGTAATTGGGTTGGCGAGTTATTAAAAATTGATAAATTAGAAAGTGCTGTTTGGTGGTTTCACGCTCATGCATCTGATTATATGAATGCAAAGAAAGAGACTATTATTTCAAGATACTCTAACATAGATAAAGGCGATTTTATACGTGGATCTCTTGATTTAGATTGGTTTAATGAGGTATATCCCAGTATAAAAAAATCTAATTGGTCAATATTAACGGATGCTTGCAAGTATATTTCCGACGGAAACGCTCATAGATTAGTCAAATTATATTCATCCGTTATTTTAGGAGAAATTAAAATAAAGCAAACATTAGATAAGATAAAAACTAAAAGAGATAAAGATTACCTAAAAGCATTAGGATTAATACCTTTAAGCAAAACCATACCAAAAAAAGATCTTTTAAAACGATATAATTTACTGCAAATGTTCTTAAAAGAAAGCAAACAGTTTGGTTCTCAAAGACAAGAAAGTGAAAAAAATGCTGTAGAAATAGCAATGGATAATTTATCTAGAACAGCAAACTACCCTGATAGCATCCGTTTTTCATTGGCAATGGAAGCAAAATATACGCAAAAAATTATGGAAAAATCTATTGTTGTTTTTGATGATGCAATTATTAAATTAATGGTAAGCAATGAAGGTAAGGCAGAAATTATTACTGAAAAAAATGGTAAAAAGCAAAAATCAATTCCTACAAAATATAGAAAAGAAAAAGCTATTGAAGCTTTAAAAGAAGGGAAAACATATTTGAGAAAACAGTATTCAAGAACTAAGAAATTCTTAGAAGAAGCCATGATTAGAGAGGATGAATTTTCTATAAAAGACATTGAAAATATAATGCATCACCCAGTAGTAAATACAATGCTAAGTAAATTAGTATTATTCTTTAAAGAAGAAAATAAATTAGGCTTCTGGACAAAAAACGGTTTGATAGATGTAAATAATGAAAATATAATTTTATCAAATGAGACAAATTGTGTTATTGCACATCCAGCTCATTTATACCAAACCACAACTTGGGACTTGTATCAAAAACATGCTTTTGATACGAAGTTAATACAGCCATTCAAACAAATTTTTAGAGAGTACTATCTCATTACAAAAGATGAAAAAGAAAAAGGAAATTTATCAGAAAGATACCAAGGGCATCAAATACAACCAAAGAAAACAGTTGCATTATTGCGTACCAAAGGTTGGACAGTAAATCATGAAGAAGGCTTGCAAAAAGTATTTCATAAAAAAGGCTATATTGCTACCTTGTATGCTATGGCAGATTGGTTTTCGCCCTCAGATGTAGAAGCTCCAACTTTAGAATATGTAAGTTTTGAAAGCAGAAAAGATTATAAAAATATACCTTTAGAAAAAATTGATGCTGTAACTTTTAGTGAAGTAATGCGTGATGTAGATTTGGTAGTAAGTGTTGCACATGTTGGCGGCGTTGACCCAGAAGCAAGTCATTCTACATTAGAAATGCGTGCTGTTTTGGCAAAAGAATCTGCCAGGCTATTCAAACTACAAAACATAGAAGTAAAACAAAGGCATATAATTATTAAAGGTAAATTAGGAACTTATAGCATTCACTTAGGAAGTGGAATAGTTAGTAAAAATGGAATGCAATTATCTATAATTCCTGTGCATAGCCAACATAGAGGGCGAATTTTCTTACCTTTTGTAGATGATGACCCAAAATCAGCAGAAATTATTTCTAAAATGAAATTATTATCCGAAGATAATAAAATACAAGACCCTACTATTTTGGCTCAAATAAATATGAAATAGATGCTGTATCAAAAAACAAAAAAGTATGCCATAAAATATATGGAAAATAACGACGAATAAATTAGTGTGTTTTTATCAGTATAATCACTTAAAAACAATAAAACAAATAAAACAAACACATGAAAGCTACAAAACTAAAAATAATGGCAATATTCCTAACACTAAGTATA
>CAYOFS010000117.1:0-6397 GCA_964403095.1 uncultured Flavobacteriaceae bacterium
AAACAATATATTTATCTTTTGCTAACCATATTAGTTATTTCATTACCTAATATTACTTTATTTTTAATTGGTCAAGATTCTATTGTTGCTTCAAACTTAAAAAAAATAGTATTTTTAATATTTTCTATTAGTATTATAATAATTCCATTATTATTTATAAAACCAAAGTACTTTGCACTTCTTGGCTTGCTTTTATCTCCTTTGTTACTTTTTGAATTTTATAATATATATACCTTTAAAGCTAGTTCATCAAAAGAAGCAGTTGCATCTTTGTTTTTAACAAACTCTTATGAAAGTAGTGAACTAATAAGGGGTAATTTACAATATCTTTTTATTTTTTTAATTATACTTAGTGTACTAGTATTATGTATTTTTAAACTAAAAAAATCATTTGTATTAAAAACAAACCAAAAGATAGTTGTTTCTATTATAATTATCTCTGTTTTTTCTGTTTTGTATGTTAGAGATTGGTATATAGTAAATACACTTGAACCAGATCTTACTTTTAAAAAGAAATCTCTTCGAGCTAAAGATTATTTCTTTATTAAAGTACTTAAAACTTTTCCTTATGGTGATTTTAATAAAATTATTAATGTGAAAAAAGGCATCAAAAAAATTAATAATTACAAAAAAACTATCCAGGATTTTAGATACGATGCAAAAAAGAGAGATAGTATTGATACTAACGAAACTTACATACTTGTTATTGGTGAAACTGCTAGGAGTATGAGTTTTAATTTAAATGGGTATTCTCGTAATACAAACCCTATATTAAGTAAAACATCTAATATTATATCTTATAAAGATGCAAAAAGTGCTGCTAATTTAACTGCAAACAGCTTGCCTTTTATTCTTACTAGAGCAACTCCAAAAAACCTAACACCAAAATATAATGAACCTGCTGTATTGAACGCCTTTAAGGAAGCAGGATTTAAAACCTATTGGATAACCAATCAAGATACTGGTTTAAACAGTGTTTTTGCTTTTTATTCTAGAATAGCAGATTATTATAAAAACATTGCTTTATCTATTGATGTAGCCAATTATGATGGTGATTTATTACCCGAACTTGATAAAATATTAAACGATAAAACAGTTAAAAAGAAATTTATTGTAATCCATACTATTGGAAGTCATTTTAGATATAATTATAGATATCCAGATAATTTTGAGGTTTTTAAACCAACTTTAGATAAGAAATTATCTATTACAGGAAACAATATTACACTAAAAAACGAAATAGTTAATAGTTATGACAACTCTATTGTTTATACCGACTATTTTTTATCAGAAGTTGTTAAACGATTAAAAAATAAAAATCCAATTTCATACATGTATTATGTTTCAGATCATGGAGAAAATTTATATGATGACAAAAATGAACTTTTAATGCATGGTTATATGAAACCAACAAAATACGTAGTCAATATACCTTTAATTGTATGGTGTTCTGATGGTTATATTGAAGAATATCCTTTGAAAATAAATTATTTAAAAAATAATAAAAATTCTAAAATATCCTCTAATTACACTTTTCAAACTTTATTAGATATGGCTAATATTACGTACAAAAATGAAGATTTAACACGTAGTTTTTCCAATGAAAAATTTAACAAAACAAGAATGAGGCAATTATTAACACCTAAGGAAAGCGTAATATATTTAGATTAGACGATTATTGATATTCTATATTTCCACAAAATTCACTACCTTTACAAAAAATTAAAAATGCACGTTAATCTACCAGACAAACAATATTATAGAATTGGTGAAGTAGCCAAAGCTTTTGGTGTAAATACTAGTTTAATCCGTTTTTGGGAAGGCGAGTTTGATGTTATTAAACCTAAAAGAAATAAAAAAGGAAACAGATTATTCAAACCACAAGACATAAAAAATTTCCAATTAATTTACCATTTAGTAAAAGAGAAAGGATTAACCTTAGATGGCGCTAAGAGAAAATTAAAAGAGAAACCACAAAAAACGCAAGATAATCATGCTATTATTGCTCGTTTAGAAGGTATTAAAGCAGAATTAATTAACTTTAAAAATCAATTATAAACTAACTTAAAAAATTACTTATTATGAAAAAATGGATATTTCCCTTAATACTTATTGCTGCAATTGCTTTTTGGGCTTACGGAAAAGGAACAAGCTTTTACAACACAGCTATTACATTAAAAGAAGATGCAACAAGTCAATGGGCAAAAGTAGAAAGTTCTTATCAACGTAGAGCTGATTTAATTCCTAATATTGTAAATACTGTAAAAGGATATGCTGCACACGAAAAAGAAACTTTAGAAGGTGTTATAAAAGCTAGAGCTGAAGCTACAAAAACTACTATAAAAACTGGCGATTTAACTCCCGAAAAAATGGCTGCATTTCAAAAAGCACAATCTGGTTTATCTGGCGCATTAAGTAAATTAATGGTCGTAGTTGAGCGTTATCCAGATTTGAAAGCAAATCAAAGTTTTTTAGAATTACAAAGTCAACTAGAAGGTACTGAAAACAGAATTAATGTAGAGCGTAATCGTTTTAACGATACTGTAAAACCGTATAACAAACTACTGAAAAAATTCCCTAATTTCATCTTTGCTAAATGGTTTAATTTAAAGGATATGTCTTATTTTGAAGCTGATGCTGGAAGTGAAAAAGCTCCTAAAGTAGAGTTTTAATATTTTCTGAAAAATAATCTTTAAAACCTCACAGATTTTAAAAATTTGTGAGGTTTTTAGTTAAAAGAAAAGAATTATCTTTGTACTATTAAAAACAACCAAAATGCAAATTAATAATTATTTAGATTCAACATACCTTAAAACAGCCAAACAAGCTGGAATAAGTGAAGAAGAAACAAAACAAAACGTTATTAACTTAATAAACGAAGCTATAAAAAATGATTTTGTTTTAGTAATGATTAGAGCTGAATTTGTTCCTTTAGCAAAGAAAATGATTACCGATGCTAAAAGTAAAGTTACTGTTGGAACTGTAATTGGTTTTCATGAAGGAACAAAACCTATATCACAAAAAATAATCGAAGCAAAAAAAGCTATTGATAATAATGTAGATGATTTAGATTATGTAATTAATTACGAGGCATTTAAAGATGGTGATGTTGAACTAGTAAAAGATGAAGTTTTAAAAGGCACTGAAATAGGCTTACATCATAACAAAATTGTAAAATGGATTATTGAAGTTGCTGCATTAAACAATGAACAAATTATCAATATATCAAAACTAATTAGAGATGTAGTTTTAAAAAACTTTGATGAAGAAAAAGTTTCACAGGTTTTTGTAAAATCATCTACAGGTTTTTACAAACCAACTAATGGTAAACCTGCAGGAGCAACTTTTGAAGCAATGAAACTTATTGTAGAGAACTCCAAGCCGTTATCGGCTAAAGCTGCTGGAGGAGTTAAATCTTATAATGATGCTGTAAAAATGGTAGAAATGGGTGTTGGCAGAATTGGAACCTCATCGGCACATAAAATATTTTTAGGAAAGGAAGAGTCTAAAGGGTATTAAATTCAAGGTAATAAAAAATATGAATGACTATTTTACACATAAAACCGCTGTTATAGACGCCAATTGTTCTATTGGTAAAGGCACAAAAATATGGCACTTTAGCCATATTATGCCACATAGTACTATTGGTGAAAATTGTAATATTGGTCAAAATGTAGTAATTTCACCACAAGTAGTTTTAGGTACAAATGTCAAAGTTCAAAATAATGTGTCTATTTATACTGGTGTAATTTGTGAAGATGATGTTTTTCTTGGTCCTTCAATGGTTTTTACCAATGTTATAAATCCTCGAAGTGCTGTTATTCGTAAAGATCAATACCTTCAAACTATCGTAAAAAAAGGAGCAAGTATTGGTGCCAATGCAACCATAATTTGCGGTAATAATATTGGTCAATATGCTATGATTGGTGCTGGAGCTGTAGTAACAAAACAAGTTTTACCATATGCTTTAGTTGTTGGAAACCCATCAAAACAAATTGGTTGGGTTAGTGAATATGGACATCGTTTAAATTTTGATGCTAATGGTTTTGCTATTTGTAAAGAAAGCAATAACACATACCAACTAATAAATAATTGCGTTACTAGAATAGATTAAAAGCTAAAAAATGAATTTAATTAAACAATTTATTGATTTAAACATAAAAAATAATCAGTTATTGGTGGCTCAAAACTGGACTGTTTATCAATATAAAATTATTATATCTGAGGAAATACGATTTAAAATTGAACAACTTATCTATGATTATGAAGATGGCATGATTACAAACGTTAATCTGTCAAATAATATATTGTATATTCTCGATTCTGAATTTAATGCACAAAATAATTAAAATTATTTTACTCTCAATTCCTTTGCAACTAACTCTAATTCTGAATACCAATCTTCACCAAATCTTCTAATTAACGCTTGCTTTACAAACTTATAAATAGGCACTTGTAATTCTGCTCCTAAAGAACAAGCATCATCACAAATTGACCATCTATCATAGTTTACACCTGAAAACTCTGTGTAACTACGAACTCTTACTGGATACAAATGGCAAGAAACAGGTTTTTTCCAATCAATCTCTCCTTGATTATACGCCTCTTCAATAGCACATGAAGCAACTTTTTTATCATCGTAAAATACATAAGCACAATCGGCATTATTAATTAAAGGTGTTTCAAATTCTCCATCGGTATTTTTAATGTAAACACCTTGTTTTTCAACTTCAAGAATACCTTCATCACGCATAAAAGGTTTAAGTTTTGGATAGATACGTTCCATTATATCTAATTCGTTTTTTTCTAACGGAGCTCCAGAATCGCCATCAATACAACATTGTCCTTTACATGCCGAAATATTACAAACAAATTCTTTTTCAAGAATATCTTCAGAAACTAATGTTTTCCCTATCTGTATCATTCCGCAAAACTAAACAAATACTTTACTAAATTTAAAATACTGCTATTTTTTTTCAGAGTAACCGTAATTATGTAGTTTTTAGTAACTATTTCTATTCTTTAATTATTTTTTTAAGTATAGAACTTGTTTCAGTTGAAATTCGTACAAAATAAATTCCTTTTTGTAAGTGTTTTATATTAATAACTATATTATTAGAGTTTCTAGTTTTTATATTTTTAATAGCTTGTCCAATACTATTATAAATAGAAATATTTTTAATAATATATTTACTTTCAATTTCCATAAAATCAATCACAGGATTTGGATAAACATTTACAGAGGTTAATAATTCTTCTTTAGTAGATGATGAAGTAGATAAACTTGCAGTAAAGCTATAAGCTACTGAAGGGTTTGTATTTGGTCCAGTACCAAAATCTGACTTGAAACAAATTTTATCTCCATTAGGTGAAGAAACAGCCATTGCTGCTTGTGCATAACTGGTACCACTACTAAAATGATGTCCAAAATGTTCAACTATGCCAGAATTATCTAGTTTCACAGCTACAATTTGTCCTGTCTGAGCACTAAGACTATGAGTAACAAAAGCCCAACCTGGTCTGTTTATATTTCTACAAGAAACGTGACCATAGACACCAAAATCTGCATTAGTTGTAAGTATTATTGAAGATTGACTTCCGTCTAGTTTATGCATATAAAGTTTTCCACCTCCATACAAGCCATAAAACTGTACTAAAACTTCATCACCATCTACTGCATATCCAAGGTCTCCATGATTTCCATATCTTATAATACGGTTTTGAAATTGCATATCTAATGTATTATATACTTCAACGCCATAATGTAAATTGCCATTTGAAATATATTCATTTACGCCATTATCACTAGCCGTATTGTGGTTCCACATAATTACAACGTGATTACCAGATTGCGACACAGAAACCCAATCAATGTATCTAGGAGCGTAATGCGGACCATCATCCCAAGCATTAGGAAAAGTCTTTGTATGTACTATTTGAGATGTTTGTAAATCAAAAATAATAACATCTAGATCTCCATTTGTTTTTTTACCAACTAAGGCTACATAATGATCATTTTTATCGATATTCCCTTCTCCTGGTCCTAATTTAACATATTCATAACCAGCTATATTTGCTACTATTTGTGTTGTATTAGTAGATACCATATATTTCTTTATAGTCCCATTTTCTCTAAAGCTCCAAATTATATCAGCGTTAGTATTTGACCAATAACTTGGGTAAAGACTTGATAAACTCTGTTCTTCTTGATAAGTTGTTGCATCATATACTTTCCAAGAAGAAATTTTATATAGTGTTTGATTAGCATTCCAAACTTGTGTTTTAGAATATTCGTGAGTAGGATACCAAATTTGGGGATTGCCATTACTATCTACATAATTGACAGATTCGGTAATTCTTGTTATTTTGATTGGTGAAGGAACTGAATCATCTACTA
>CAYOFS010000118.1:0-6299 GCA_964403095.1 uncultured Flavobacteriaceae bacterium
AACAAATATAAAAAAAGCTCTTCAATTAAGAAGAGCTTTTTTTGTTTAAGACTATTTTTATACCAAATTAGAATTATTCTGCTGAAGTTTCTTCAGTAGCTTCTCCTTCGACAACTTCTTCTGCTACTTCTTCATCAACTTCAACTACAGTACGTGCCATTCTTACTTGAACAACAACAGTATTGTCTGGATGTAAGAAAGTAAAATCTTCACTAGCTAATTCGCTAATAAATAATTTATCTCCAATTTTTAATTTAGAAATATCAGCATCAATTTGATCTGGTAAGTTAGCAGGTAATGCTTTTACTTTTAATTTACGATTTGTAAAACGTAAAGATCCACCAACACTAACACCAGGAGATTTTCCAGCTAAAACAACGGGGATATTCATTGTTACTTCTTTATCATCGGATAGTTGATAAAAATCTATGTGTAAGATTTTATCCGTTACAGGATGAAATTGAATGTCTTGTAAAATTGTATTAAAAGATTCTCCACCTTCTAATTCAATTGTTGCAGTATATACATTTGGTGTATATATTAAATTTCTAAACGCTTTTTCCTCTGCCGAAAAATGAATAGTGTTTCCACTTCCATAAATTACGCAAGGTACTTTTTCAGCATTACGTAAGGCTTTTGTTTCTTTTTTACCTACGCTTTCTCTTTTTGTTCCTTTAATAGTAATAGATTGCATTTTGTTTTTGTTTTTTACATTAAAAATTGATTACTGATAGATGTGTTGTTCTGAACTTTTGTCATCACATCAGCAAATAAATCGGCGCAAGATACAATTTTTATTTTAGAACAGTTATGTTCTTTTAAAATAGTATCAGAAACTATTAATTCGGTTAATCTTGAATTGTTGATTTTTTCAATTGCATTGCCAGATAATATTGCGTGAGTAGTTATTGCTCTAACACTTATAGCGCCTCTTTCCATCATTAAATCTGCTGCTTTTGTTAAGGTCCCAGCAGTATCTACCATATCATCAACAATGATGACATTTCTACCTCTTACATCACCTATTAATTCCATATGTGAAATAACATTGGCTTTCTCTCTTTGTTTATAGCAAATTACCACATCACTTTTTAAGAACTTAGAATATGCATAAGCCCTTTTAGAACCACCCATATCTGGTGAGGCAATAGTAATATTATCTAAATTTAAGCTTTTAATATGTGGTAAAAAGATAGTTGATGCGTATAAATGATCCACTGGTTTTTCAAAGAAACCTTGAATTTGATCTGCGTGTAAATCCATGGTCATTATACGTGTTGCGCCAGCAGCTTGTAATAAGTTGGCTATTAATTTTGCAGCAATTGGCACTCTAGGTTTATCTTTTCTGTCTTGTCTTGCCCATCCAAAATATGGTATGACAGCTGTTATATGTCTTGCCGAAGCCCTTTTAGCCGCATCAATCATTAATAGTAGTTCCATTAAATTATCTGTTGGAGGTACTGTTGAACAGATGATAAATATACGTCTTCCTCGAATAGATTCTTCATAAGAAACTTGAAATTCACCATCGTTAAAGACGGTTCTTTTAGATTGTCCAAGTTTTGTGCCGTATGAATTGGCAATTTTTGTTGCGAGTGCAATACTATCACTACACGCAAATATTTTTGGTTCTAATTCGGTCATTTTAATTTTTTGAGTTGGTTGTGTAATGCAAATATAATTTTTTTTCTACTTTAGTTTATAATTGCTAAATAAAGTTATTTATTTTTTATTACTATTAATTAACAATTAGTAGTATTTTTATACAAACTAAATTTTTTTGAAAAATGAAACGAATTTTCACCTATTTTTTTTTAATAATTATTGGATTTATTATTGCTTTTCTGTATTTTAAAAATGAAAAAAATAAGTACAGAACTGAACAGGCAAACGTTATTTTAACCGAAATACAAAATGTTAGTAAGCTAGTGGTAACCGAAGCAACTTTTTCTGAATTGTATAATTATCAAGATGCTAATAAATATTTTTTTGAAACAATAAGTTTTGATAAAAAAGTAATTTTATCGGTTAATGCTAAAGTACAAGTTTCTTATGATTTATCTAAGATGAAGATTGAGACGGATACTATTAATAAAAAAATAATTATTAAACACTTACCAAAAGAGGAAGTTTTTATTTCGCCCCAAATATCTTATTTTGATTTAGAGCAAAGTAGTTTTAATCAGTTTTCTAAAGAGGAATTAAATAAAATTTCTAAAAAAAGTATTACTAAAATTAAAGAAACCATTGATGCTTCAACCCTTAAAGAAGAGTCTAAAAATAGATTATTTATTGAGTTGAGAAAAATTTACACTATGGCTAATATCTTAGGTTGGGAATTGGTTGATGAAACCGAGCATAATATAATTCAGCAAACTTTGAAACTTTAAAACTGATTAATTGTTTTTCTAATGGCAACTAATTTGGTTAATAGGTCTTCTAAATAGTCTATCTTAAGCATATTAGCACCATCGGATTTGGCACAACTTGGGTCAAAGTGAGTTTCTAAGAAAATTCCATCTACGCCAACTGCAATTCCTGCTTTTGCTATTGTTTCAATCAATTCTGGTTTTCCACCAGTTACACCACTTGCTTGGTTTGGTTGTTGTAAAGAATGTGTAATATCTAAAATAGTTGGTGCGTATTGTTGCATAGTTGGAATACCTCTAAAATCAACAATCATATCTTGATAGCCAAACATAGTTCCTCTATCGGTAATCCATACTTGTTCATTGCCAGAATCAGTTACTTTTTTAACAGCATGTTTCATGGCATGAGCACTCATAAATTGTCCTTTTTTTAGGTTGACAACTTTGCCTGTTTTGGCAGCAGCTACAACTAAGTCGGTTTGTCTAACTAGAAAAGCTGGAATTTGTAAAACATCCACAAATTTAGCGGCTTTCGCAGCATCAGAAGCTTCATGAATATCGGTTACTGTTGGTACATTAAAATGAGCACCTACTTTTTTAAGAATTTCTAAAGCTTTATCATCACCAATACCTGTAAAACTATCAATTCTAGATCGGTTTGCTTTTTTAAAACTACCTTTAAAAATAAAAGGAATTTCTAATTTATTGGTTACTTTCTGAATTTTTTCACAAATTTCAAAAGCCATTTCTTCACTTTCGATTGCACAAGGACCAGCCAATAAAAAGAAATTACCAGAATTAGTGTGTTTTATTTTCGGAATTAAATTGATGTTCATGTATTTTGATTTTGAGCAAAGATACTAAATTACTTTTAAGTGTTAGTGGTGTGTTTTGGAGATAAACTTATATTCTAAGGTGATATTAATCTGGTTGTTAACAATGCTATTAATGTTAAATTATGTAACACAGTAGCTGGATCTTATCAAAGATAATATTCAGATTTCTGTTTTTAGAAAAAAAATAATTTTAACTCATCTCCACATAATATTTATAAAATAACGGAATAGTTTCAATTCCTTTAAGGTAATTAAAAATACCAAAATGTTCATTTGGCGAGTGAATAGCATCACTATCTAAACCAAATCCCATTAAAATGGACTTAGATTTTAATTCATTTTCAAACAGCGCCACAATAGGAATACTTCCTCCACTACGCTGTGGAATTGCAGGTACGCCAAAAGTTTCGGTATAAGCCTTGTTTGCCGCTTTATACCCAATATTATCTATTGGTGTTACGTATGGAAATCCACCATGATGAGGATTTACCTTTACCGTTACTGCATTTGGAGCAATGCTTTCAAAGTGTTTTTGAAAAAGTTTTGTAATTTCATCGGGTGTTTGGTTTGGCACTAATCGCATAGAAATTTTTGCGAATGCTTTTGACGCTATTACTGTTTTTGCTCCTTCGCCAGTATATCCGCCCCAAATACCGTTAACATCTAAAGTTGGTCTAATCGAATTTCTTTCGTTAGTTGTATAGCCTTTTTCGCCATAAACAGATTCAATATCCAAAGCTTTTTTATAAGCATCTAAAGAAAAAGGCGCTTTTGCCATTTCTGTACGTTCTTCGTTGGTTAGTTCTAATACTTTATCATAAAATTGCGGAATGGTAATATGGTTATTTTCATCGTGTAATGATGCAATCATTTTTGTTAAAATATTGATAGGGTTTGCTACTGCTCCACCATATAAACCAGAATGTAAATCTCGATTTGGACCTGTAACCTCTACTTCAACATAACTTAAGCCACGTAAACCGGTTGTGATTGATGGTTGTGTGTTACTAATCATGCCAGTATCGGAGATTAATATTACATCATTTGCTAATTTTTCTTGATTGCGTTTAACAAACCATTCCAAACTTGGTGAGCCAATTTCTTCCTCGCCTTCAATCATAAATTTCACATTACAAGGTAAATTATTATTTTTAATCATGTATTCAAATGCCTTAATGTGCATATACATTTGTCCTTTATCATCACAGGCACCACGAGCAAAAATAGCACCTTCAGGATGAATATCGGTCTTTTTAATTACTGGTTCAAATGGAGGCGAAATCCATAAATCAATTGGGTCTGCTGGTTGTACATCATAATGACCGTAAACCAATACCGTTGGTAGATTTTTATCAATCATTTTTTCACCATAAACTACTGGATAACCTGGAGTTTCGCAAATTTCTACTTTATCACAACCTGCTTTTTCTAAAGAAATTTTAATAGCATGGGCAGTTTTAATTACCTCTTCTTTATAATTTGCATCTGCACTAATTGATGGGATTTTTAATAAATCTATCAATTCAGCTATAAAGCGGTCTTTATTGTCGTTAACGTAGGTTTTAATATTGTTCATTTGTTGGTTATTTAAAATATTTTTTCAAAATTAAGAAAAATAAAGGGTAATTGTTTGCAGTTTTATAGTTATTAGTATGTGGTACAAGACCGTTGCAAGGTAAAAACTCAATATATTCAATTAAATAGCAGCTTATGTTCTTGGTAATCAGAACATAAAGCTGCATATTTGCCTTGTGAAAATACACAGACAACCAACATTAGCAGATAGTATTTGCGATTTACGTACGAGAAAAATAAAAAATACATTTTTCACACAAATAAATACAATTATAGATTGGAATAAGATATCTACAATAATTAATAAAGATTATACCAAAGGAAAAAGCGTAGTTGGAAAACCATCTTATGATGACTTGTTGCTTTTTAACCTGAATTATTCACAAATTTTCTATTGCAAAGCCAAACTAGCTGCTATAATTGAAGATGCTCAAAATTGAGCTAACAATTACTCATTCATTTTATATTTGTTTTTATTCGTGAACCACTTCGTTAGGTTTCCTTCACTAAAAAACTTCTGTGCTTCCCAATTCAACATCAAAATACACTATACATTATTTATCTTTTCACGTTTTCCTGCACTTCAAATTTATTTAGCGGATTTTGAAATAGAATTGGTTTTTTTAAAACCTAAAACCTTAAAATAAAATATTTTTTAATATAAATGTTAACAAACCAATTTTTATAAATACTAAGTAAAAAGAATATCAATTATTAAATCAAAAACAATGAAAACAATGAAAACATACACATTATTACTATTTATTATAGTTACTGCTTTTTCTTGTAAAGACGATGAAGTGAAAGAAGAAAAAGATCCGTATATCTACGCACAACAAGTGTTTTATTCAACAGCTGTTGCTAATAAAAGAGATTTACAAATACGGCAAGAAGAAATTCAAGATATAATTGATGCAGGTAACGCTCAAGGCAATGATGATTTAACTAATGAGCTAGAAAATAATACTTTGAAGATTGAAAAATTAGGTAATTTAGTCACCTATTTATTAGGTATAGATCCTTCAGTTGGGCCTATTGGACCAATACGAATTCCACCCAAAGGCTGTTTAGTTACTGCTAATTGTATACCAACACAAAACCTTACAGATATTACAGGTATGGTGCTTCATGAAAATATAGAAATAACTTACGTTACTTTATTTGATGCTGAAGTTGGTGATATTACAGATTCATTTATTCCAGGAGGAGATATGTTTTTGCCAACAGATATGTTTTTGCCAGGAGATATGTTTAATGATCAAGATGTTTGGTTGTTAAATAAAGATTCTTTCACTCCTAATATTACTAAAATGGGAACTACAATTAAGTTTGGTAATAATAATGAAACTGTCTTATTAGAAATTCCGATTATTATAGAATAATAACTCAAGTCTCGGAATTGTTAACAAGTTGATATTCAGTAAATTACATTGTCAAAAAAGTTGCATAATTTGATGTAAATTATTAATTTTGTGATAGTTACAAGATAAAACTAAACTATCAAAAAATGCAACATAAT
>CAYOFS010000119.1:0-6186 GCA_964403095.1 uncultured Flavobacteriaceae bacterium
CGGCAATTACTATTCGTTCTATTTTAAGTCAGAATGGTAAATTACACTACCAAGCTGGAGCTGGAATTGTAGTAGATTCTGTTCCCGAAAAAGAATTAAAGGAAGTAGATAATAAACTAGGTGCATTAAGAAAAGCAATTAATATTGCAGCAAAATTCAACAACTAATGGAAAAAATATTAATTTTAGACAACTACGATTCGTTTACCTATAATTTAGTGCAATACGTTAAAGAACTGTCCAATGCTCAAATAGACGTTTTTAGAAATGATAAAATTTCTTTAAGCGAAATAGAAAAATACAATCGTATTATTCTATCGCCAGGTCCTGGATTACCACAAAATGCTGGAATAATGATTGATTTAATAAAAGAATATGCTTCAAAAAAGAAAATTTTAGGTGTTTGTTTGGGGCATCAAGCAATTGGAATGGCTTTTGGATCCGATTTGAAAAATATTGAAAAAGTTTATCATGGTATTAAAACACCAATCAAAATAACGGATACCAATGATGCTATGTTTAAAGGTATTTCAAAAACAACAAGCGTTGGACGCTATCATTCGTGGGTAATTGACAGTGAAAAACTAAGTAATGATTTTACTATAACTGCTATTACAGATGATCATCATATTATGGCAATAAAACATAGTAAATATACTATTTGGGGGTTGCAATTTCATCCAGAAAGCATTATGACAGATGAAGGAAAACAAATGATACATAATTTTTTAAAGGCTTAAAAAATGAAAATAATTTTAGAACAACTCTTTAATCATCATATATTAACGGAAAAAGAGGCAGAAAAAATCCTAAAAGAAATTGCAAAAGGAAAATTTAATGATGTGCAATTAGCTTCGTTTTTAACAGTCTTTGCTATGCGACCCATTGCTCTGTCCGAATTAAAAGGTTTTCGCAAAGCCTTGTTAGATTTGGCAATTAAAATAGATTTATCTGCTTTTGAAACTATTGATATGTGCGGTACTGGCGGTGATGGCAAAAACACTTTTAATATTTCTACTTTAGCATCTTTTGTTGTTGCAGGTGCTGGTTATAAAGTCGCTAAACATGGTAACTATGGCGTTTCCTCGGTGAGTGGCTCTTCTAATGTTTTGGAAGCTTTAGGCTACCATTTTACGGCAAACGAAAGAACCTTACAACAACAATTGGAAGTAGCAAATATTACTTTTTTACATGCTCCAAAATTTCATCCTGCAATGGCTGCAGTGGGTTCTGTAAGAAAATCACTTAAAATAAAAACGTTTTTTAATATGCTTGGTCCTTTGGTAAATCCATCCAATCCAAACCATCAACTTACTGGCGTTTTTAACCTAGAGTTGGCGAGATTATACCAATATATTTTTCAGGAAGAACAAAATAAAAAATTTGTAGTTATTTATGGTTTAGATGGCTATGATGAAATTTCTTTAACCGATAGTTTTGTTGTGAAAAATAATCTGGGCGAAGAATTATTAAATCCGTTTGATCTTAATTTACCGAAAATCAGTCAAAAAGATATTTTTGGTGGAAATAGTATTGATGAAGCAGTTTCTATATTTAAAACTATTATTAATGCTAGTGGTAACGAAGCACAAAATAATGTAGTATGTGCAAATGCCGCCATGGCAATTCAACTGATGAAAAAAGAAAAAAGCAGTTTTAAAACCTGTTTTGATGAAGCAAAAAACGCTCTATTATCATTAAACGCTGTAAAAAGCCTGAAACTAATTACATCTTAACAATGAATATATTAGAAAAAATAATTGCCCATAAAAAACCAATTCTCAAAGAGAGAAAAAAGAAAATTTCTATACTAGATTTGGAAAAGTCGATATACTTTAATAGAGAGGTAATCTCTTTTAAAAAGCATCTAACTCAAAAAAACAGTACTGGAATTATAGCTGAATTTAAACGAAAATCTCCTTCAAAACCAAGCATAAACCTAAATGCGAATATCGAAAAAATAACAAGTGGCTATGAGCAATTTGGGGCGAGTGGTTTATCTGTTCTTACCGATGAGTATTTTTTCGGAGGCAATAAAAAAGATATAAGTAGCATTAGACCAAACATAAATATTCCTATTTTGCGAAAAGATTTTATTTTTGATACGTACCAAGTATTTGAAGCGAAAAGTATGGGTGCAGATGCCATTTTACTAATAGCTGAAGTTTTAAGTAAAAATGAAATTGAAACACTTTCCAAAACAGCAAAACAATTAGGTTTAGAGATTTTAATGGAAATTCATACCGAAGACCAATTAGACAAACTAAACCCATATATTGATCTTGTTGGCGTAAACAATAGAAATTTAAAGACATTTGAAGTGAGCCTAGATAATTCCATTAGAATAGTGGATAATATTCCAAATCATTTAATAAAAATTTCTGAAAGCGGTATTAAATCGCCAAAAGATATAAAACTTCTAAAAAAACACGGTTTTCAAGGTTTTTTAATAGGTGAGCAGTTTATGAAAAAGGAACATCCACAAGCTTATTTTTTAGAATTTGTCAACAAACTACAAAGCATTAAGTAATGGACAATAAGCTACAAATAAAAGTTTGCGGTATGAAAGACACCGATAATATTAAGGCACTTTTAGATTTAGAACCTGATTATATTGGATTTATTTTTTACACTAAATCAAAACGATATATGAACAATCCAAATATTACAGATTTAGATTTTAAAAATAGTAAAAAAACAGGTGTTTTTGTGAATGAAAAAGTATCAGAAATTTTATTAATTGCGCAGAAATATCAGTTAGATGTAATTCAGTTGCACGGATCGGAAACGCCTCAAATTTGCAAAGAGATTAGGAATAATGGATATAAAGTAATAAAAGTTTTTTCTGTAGATAATAATTTTGACTTTACTACCTGCAAGCCCTACTACGATGTGTCCGATTGGTTTTTGTTTGATACAAAAGGAGAATTACATGGCGGAAATGGGATTGCTTTTAATTGGGAAAAACTAAATGAGTATAATATAGACAAAAACTTTTTTTTAAGTGGCGGAATTTCTAAAGAGCATATTCAAAAAATAAAAGCACTTGATAATCCCAATTTGATAAGTATAGATATTAACAGCCAATTTGAAAACAAAAATGGCTTAAAAAATATACAACAACTTAAAACTTTCTTTTATGAAATACGAAATTAATAAACTTGGGTTTTATGGAGAGTTTGGAGGTGCATTTATACCAGAGCTCCTTCAAAAAAACATATTCGATATTCAAGAAAATTACAATAAAATTATTGCAGAAAAATCTTTTCAAGAAGAATTTAATTCTTTACTTAAAGATTATGTTGGCAGACCTTCTCCATTATATTATGCAAAGCGTTTGTCAAAAAAATACAACACCAATATTTATTTAAAAAGAGAAGATCTCAATCATACAGGTTCTCACAAAATAAACAATACAATTGGTCAAATAATTCTTGCCAAAAGAATGAACAAAACACGGATAATTGCCGAAACAGGTGCAGGCCAACATGGTGTTGCGACCGCCACAGTTTGTGCACTTATGGATATGGAATGTATTGTTTATATGGGCGAAAAAGATATGGAACGCCAAGCACCAAATGTATCGAGAATGAAGATGCTTGGAGCAAAAATAATACCCGCAACATCTGGAAGTAAGACTTTAAAAGACGCGACCAACGAAGCAATTAGAGATTGGATAAATCATCCTTTAGACACACATTATATTATAGGATCTGTTGTTGGACCGCATCCATATCCAGATATGGTAACTAAGTTTCAATCGGTTATTAGTGAAGAAATAAAAAAACAATTATTAGAAAAAACAGGACGTGATTACCCCGACAAAGTGATTGCTTGTATTGGTGGCGGAAGTAATGCCGCAGGTGCTTTTTATCACTTTTTAGACAATGATAAAGTAGCCTTAATTGCTGTCGAAGCAGAAGGTTTGGGTATTGAAACAAAGCATTCAGCTGCAACAAGTGTTTTGGGTTCCAAAGGTGTAATTCACGCAAGTATGACTTTATTGATGCAAGATAAAGACGGACAAATTATAGAGCCTTATTCTATTTCGGCTGGATTAGATTATCCTGGAATTGGACCATTACATGCGCATCTTATTAAATCTGGTCGCACAAAAGTATATACTGCAAAAGATGACGAGGCAATAAAAGCTGGTTTTTTACTAACTAAACTCGAAGGAATAATACCCGCTTTGGAATCTGCTCATGCACTTGCAAGTCTTGAAAAAATAAATTTCAAATCTGATGAAGTTGTTGTTCTTAACCTTTCGGGAAGAGGCGAAAAAGACATGAGTACTTATTTAAAATATTTAAACCAATAAAAATGGGAAAAGAAAGACTTGGAAAAGTATTTAAACAGGATAAAAAACAAGTACTAAGCATCTATTTAACAGCTGGTTTTCCAGAAATAAATGCTATGCCCAAACTCGTTAAAGGTTTAGAAGAGCAAAATGTGAATTTCATTGAAGCAGGAATGCCCTATTCCGATCCTTTAGCCGATGGAGAAACAATTCAGAAAAGCAGCAGAATTGCTCTCAACAACGGAATTGATTTAGCACTGTATTTTAAACAAATTAAAGAGATTAGAAGTCAATCGGATATTCCAATTTTATTTATGGGTTATTTTAATCAGATACTAAAGCAAGGTTTTGATGATTTTTTAAGGCAATGCGTTGAGAGTGGAATTGATGGCTTAATTGTTCCAGATATGCCACCAGAAATTTACCGAGAATTTTATCAAAAAACCTTCGAAGCTTATGATTTAGCACTGAGTTTTCTAATATCGCCAACCACATCAGACAAACGGATTCAATTAATCGACAAATTGAGTAGTGGTTTTATTTATGTAGTATCTTCTTCTTCAACAACAGGGAAAACAGGAGGTTTTGGCAAAGAACATATAGATTACTTTGAAAAAATAAATAAATTAAAGTTGAGCAATCCAACCGTTATTGGTTTTGGAATTGATACTAAAGAGAAATTTGAATTGGCAAATAATTTTGCAAATGCTGCTATTATTGGATCTGCTTATATCAAAGCTATTGCAAATACGAAGGATTATCTAGCAAATTCTAAGAGGTTTATTAGAACTATAATGAAATGAACATCTCAAATATTCTCAAACCACTCTATTAGCATGGCAGGCAAGAATATTACTAATAGCGAACACTTCCAATAGCTAGATCACCAATTAAAATATAAAACTTGCACAAGTCTATTATCAATACAATAGCCCATTTCAAAATATTAGAGTTATTTACGACAAAGCAGCTGGCAATTATATATTGATTTTCCTAAGTTTGCTATAGAAATAGCAAGGAAATACGCCTTAGCTAAACTTTTAATCGCAGGGCAAACACACGCTTTTTTAAACAATTACTGCTTATCAATGAATTTGATTTTTTTAAAATCAATAATTAAAGCTTTGTGGTACTTTGAGTTTCCTTTGTGCCTCTGTGAAATAAATATTATGTAGTGTCTTACTGGCTATTACACAAAGTCCCTCAAAGAATACACAAAGTTTCACAAAGAAAAGAATGCGTTTGCCCTGACCGAAATAGCCACTACAAAACCAAATCATTGGCTTTTCACTCTGCCCTGCCTTAAAAAAGAAAAATATATTCTAATTTATTTATATCGTCTTTTGAAATCAAACTGGTATTAAATATTAGAAAAAACGAAAGTAGTGAACCAAATACAAAAACTAAATACGCAACTAATTTATATTCAGTTGTTTAGGGTGCGGAGTTTTAAAACTGGGATATAAGAACTCAATACTCATCCCATAAGATTGAGATTCATGAAGTGTAAAAACCACTTATTAACATGACGATAATTTACCGAAACAGGCTTAATTTGTAATTAACTATGAGTGATTGTCTTATGTCTATTTCATCTCCCTTTTCAAGTTAATAGCACCTAAAATAATAACCTTATCACTTTCGTAATAATCAATGGGGTTACAACCTAATGCTCCTTCGGGTATGGGGATGCCTTGTTCTTTAAAATAAGTTATCCACACGGCATCTGTTTCACCTGTTTTTTGATTGATAAACGTCATAGGTTGCACGCTAAAAATGGACGTACTAGCATCGTTTAGGAAAATATCATATATAAATTCAGAGCAGTAATATTTATTACCTTAATTCCGCAAGTGTCTTCTACTACAAAGCCAAACTGCACGCCAT
>CAYOFS010000120.1:0-6181 GCA_964403095.1 uncultured Flavobacteriaceae bacterium
CCGTAAAAGTTTCATCACCATTATTACTATAAATAACTGTATAAAAACTACTACCCCAACCACTTAAAACAAAGTCTTGAAAACCATCATTATTATAGTCTGCAAATTTAATTCTACCAAAATTCATACCTGGTAAAGTAAGTGATGTTAATTCCGTAAATGTATTATCTTGATTATTAGTGTAAATTTTTGTTATTGTTGACCAAGTATTCGTTTCAAACCCTGTAACTGCAATATCTAAAAAATTATCATTATTAATATCTGCGAAAGCAATTTCGCCAAGATATGATGGTATTAAACCTAAATTTAAAGCGGTAAAAGTTCCATCATTATTATTTAGATAAACATCGGTTAGTGCTGCGCTAACATTGTCATAGCCTTGAATTAAAATATCTAAATCTCCATCATTGTCAATATCTCCCCAACGTGCAGATCCAAACGTTGTTAATGGTAAATTGGCAGTTGTTGATAAGGTGTAAGCGCCATTATCATAAATATATAAACCTCCAACTAAACTACTGGCTGCATCTAAGCCTGTAAGGTATAAATCTAAATCTCCATCATTATCAAAATCCCCTAATGAAGTGGTAGATGATGATAAGTTTGGCAAACCTAAATCTGTATTTTGAAAGCTTTGTGCATAACTAATTGTAATCATGCAAGTAGCTAAAAATGTAAAAATTTGTTTCATGTTTTTCTATTTTGAAAAGTTGAAACTATTTTATAATTATTCTCTTTGTAACACTTTTAAAGTTGTCTGTATCAATTTTTAAAAAGTATTGACCAGGGTTAAGATTGATTAAATCTATTTTTTTAGACCCTAATAAATCATCTAAATCTTGATTTAATACAATTCTTCCTGTAGCATCTATTAATGATACATTTGATAATGGTGTATTTCCTTCATTTTTAATGGTAAAAAAATCTTTTGTTATTGTAGGATAAACAGTAACCTTACTGGCTAATGTTACATTTTCAACTGCAGCAGTTCCTGCAATCATACTAACATCATCAATTAAAGCGTAATCACCATCATTTTGTTCTAAAACAAAAGCAACATAAACATTTTGACCAACATAACTTGATAAATCTACATGGTGATCTGGGTTAAGATTAAAAGGGGTTAAGTCGGCTTCCGTTTGTGTGTATAGTATAGTGAAATCACTATGTGTTGTTTGTGAGGCTGTTGAAACACGTACTGTATATACAGAGTTAGTAACAGAGCTATTAAAGTCACACATTGCAAATGCAAGTGTTGGTGTAGTAGCATCAACCATAAATTGATGAGTAACCATCCAGTCTTCTGCTGTTTCTCCAGCAGTTACAGAAGCATCTGGTCTGCACATTGCTATACTATTGCTGTATCGTGTCCAGTTGCGATATCCATCATCACCTTCACCATTTGTTCCAACAAATGTTGTCCAACCTGTTGGTGGAAAAGTTGCTCCGTTAAAATCTTCGGCTAATTGTGCGTTTGCTGTAAAAGTAGACAGTAATATTGTTGTAAAAAGTAAAATTGTTTTCATAATATAAAGTTTATAATTGTTATTCTAATATTGCATATTCAAATTGTGGAAACCCTCTTTCGCCATCAGCATTTACCATTGCTAAAAATTTAATTTTATAAATATTTCCGTTAGGGTCTTTTAAGATAAAAAATCTATCATCACGAACAGTTCTTGTAAATACGTTACGCCAATTTGACCCAATGGTGGTTTGATCTTCAGAAAAATTATTTTCATCAATATCGGTATATTCAAAATTGTCGTAATTTAAGTCTGTTGTTATATCTTGTTGATAGGAAACAACGTTTCCTTTTCTGTTATGTACAATAAAGTCTGAAAACACATAACTTCCATGTGGAGGATCTAATATCACATAAGTAAATGGTGCAAAGCATAAATCCCAATTTTCTTTTTTAGGTTCAATATCTACGGTGCTTAAAGTGTCAAAACTAAAGTGTTTGAAATTGTACATATTATCTTTAGTTATAGAAATTTCTTGATGTGTAGTGTCTCCTAAATTTGCATACTGTATAGTATATCCATCGTTGTTTTTAATGATTTTAATTTTTTTCCAGCCTCTAAAATCTCCTTGTATATCTACACTTCCAACGTTTGGTGTATAAATTCCAATTTTATAGCCCATATTTAATAAATAGACTTTATTATCATCATCATTTACAGCTATTTCGTCAATAGCTGTTCCTAAAATATCTCCGTTAATAGAGTCAACATAATTTGCATTATTTACATCTCCGTTACTTGTTGTTACTTCGGACTGCATTGCTGTTAAAACCGATTCGGGTACTGCATCAATATCGGTATAAGTTGTTGCTTTTGTAGCCATAAATATTGATCCATTTAATGCTACTCTAAATTCATCTCCACAATAAAAACCTAAATCCCAAGTATCTCTTTGCACTGTTTTAGAAGTTTGGTTGCTTAAATCAATAAACACTTGATTTCCTTGATTTGGACCTCCAACTTCTGGATTAAAATTTCCTCCGAGTGAAGCTGATGAGTTTAATGTAAGAAGGGAATTACCTTGAATATTTGAATTAGGATGCTCAATATCTACAATATTAAATTTAACAAAAACATCTTGACCTACTAAATTAGGATTTAGTTTATTGAATATAAAAGTTTTTTGAGTTTCACCTTCTAAAATAGGAAGTTCTAAGATTCCATTTTCCATTGCGGGAATTGTTTCGTAATCAACGCCGTAAACAGCTAGGTTGTTACTAATTTCTATAGTTAAATATCCATCTTCAATTGCTTGTTCTGAATAGATAAGTGCTATTTCTTCCTGATTAGTTATACTTTGAATATTAATAGAAATTCTATCAAAAGCTATTACAAATGAATCTTCAGCTAGTTTTGGGTCTTCACTACAAGAAGATATAACTAACATTAAAATACTAAATGATAAGAGTAGTTTGTAAATTTTATTCATTTTATTTTTGTTTAAAGTTATACGCTAATTTTATAAAATAAGACCTTCCGTAAGCCATATCTATTGCAAGTGTTTGCCCATTATGTAGTCCGCCACCAAAAATTGAAGAAGTATTTATTTGAGTTACATTTAATATATTTCTAACGCCTATTGTTGTTTGTATTTTTTCATCTAAAAATGACTTTTTTATTGTGGCATCAAACAAACTAAAATCATCTGTAGCTCCTTTACCATATATTTCGTTACCATTATTATCAATCTGAGTTAAAACATAACTTTCAACTTTTCCGTTATACTTGTAGGTTAACGCAAATGATGTGTTTATATTTTTTGCATTATAAAAAAGGCTTGTATTTAAGTTTGGACTGAATAGATAGTCGCCTTGATTTTCATTAGATTCTTCAAAATATTGTGCAATTCCGACAAAGCCGATTCCTAAATTAGCTTTAAAATTTTTATATAATAAGCTGTTTGTGAGCGACATGCTTATTGTTTCATGCTTGTTTACATTAATAAATTTATAGGTATCTCTAGGGTTGTGGCTGTATAGTAGTAGTGCTATTTTATCTTTTAGGCTTATATAACCTAAGCTTAATTTATTTTCAATTCTAAGGTGATTTTTAAGTTGAATTTTCTTCTTTAAATGAGTAAAAACACTATTTCCGCTTTCGGGAAGTAAATCTTCATTCCCAAAAATATCATGTGAAGGATGTAAAAAGTGCTCAAATAGTTCGGTGTAATTTGGTGATCTATTTGCTGAGCCTAAAATTGCTCTAAACTCCAAATCATTATCAAAATTATATCTTGAACTTAATGAATAAATAAATTGGTTATCAAATATATTTGATATTGAAATACGTGCTCCAGGTCTTACCGAAAACTTATCATTAATATTAAATTCGGTTGAAATAAATGCGTCGTATAAATCTAATTTTTGTGTTGAGCTACCTCCAAAAATAGATAATTCTGTTCCTGTTCCTTTTTCAAGAGTTACGTCATAGCCTATTTGCATTTTAAATAAATCAGTGTTTATTAAATTGCTTAATGTTGCTCTAGAGATTATTACTGATCGTGATTTGTATTCATTATTTTCAACATTTTCTTTTTCGTCTGTTCGTATTATATAAGTGTAAGATTCTACATCTTTCACCTGTGATTGATAAGATAACGAGAAGTCAAAAGGTTTGTTGGTTAGTATTCTTCCATTCGCATTAAAATTATGGATAAAACGTTTGTTAGTGTATATTTTATCTGTTGCAGTTGGATTTGATGTTTGAGTTTGTGGAATTTCGTTTAATAATACTGTTGGATTATATTTTTCTATAGTTTCGTTTAAGAAACCAAATTTATAAAAAGCATTAAAATTGTTTTTTTTATAATTTAGTAAAATTTTCATGTTACTATTTTCTTTAGGCACCCAATTATGACCTCTTAAGTTGTCATCTTGGTCATAAATCTCCCCTTGTTGATTATTCCAAAAACCTCCAAAATCATTTCTAATAAATGAAATATTTGCGAATAAATTATCGTTAATATTATAATCTAATTTTAATGATTGTATATGTCTTCCTTTAGCAAACCATTCATATTCATCGCCAACAGTTTCTTCTTGCAAAGATGTTGATATTTTAAGCTTGTATTTAGATTTTTTTTTGGTTATGATGTTAATAATTCCCGAAACAGCATTAGCTCCATATTGAACGCCCATAGAACCTTCTACAATTTCTATTTGTTCAATATCATCTAAATTAATTAGTGTTAAATCTATATTATTACCTACGCCATCTTCATTAATTACAGGTATATTATCAACGAGTATTTTAACATATTGAGAGTCTAAACCAAATAGGCTAACTCCTGATTTTCCACTTTTTGTATTTGGCGTTATGGAAATATTTAAAGTTTGATTAAGTAAATCGGCTAAATTATTTGCTGCATTTTGTTCAATAGTTGCCTTGTTGATGATAGTAACATCAAAAACAGATTTTTTTACGGATTGCCTAGAATATTGACCAGTAATAACTACCTCTTCTAGCTTGTTAGTTTTAATGCTATCATTTTTTGTTTTTTGAGCAAAAAATGTACTTGTAAAAAGGAAGCTTAAAATGCTTGTTATAGTAATTATTAATCTCATTTTTTTTAGTTTAAGCACAAATCGTCAAAAGCGTTAATAAAATCTAAATACTTAATATCGTTGTTGTCTTTTTTCTCAGATAATAAAAATTTCAACTCTTCTAATTCGTAGTTGTGTAAAAGGATGTTGAAATTGTCGTGTAAAATAGAAATCATTATTTTTCTAGAATAGAGGCTATCGTGATTACTGTCTTCCCAGTTTTTTCCGTCAAGATCTTTTATGTATGCCGCAAAAGATTCATACTCTTTATATGTAAACGAAAAATTCAAATTTTTATATTCTATATGTATTTTATCACACTTAGAGCATTTAAAAATTTTCCCGTTTTCTGTTTGGTTTATCATTATCTTTATTTAGAATAAATACAAATAACAAAATTAATTTAATGGTGGCTTTTAAAACAACCTTAAAAGAATAAAAAACAACCTTAGAACTTGTTGTAAGTGTTAAAGTAACGTATTGTAAAAGTGGTTTATTTAAACTAAAGGAATAATAATGTGAAAATAAATCTATCATTAATATAATTGGTATTATTCCAAAGGAAAAGTACTGTTAACAAACCATCCTATGATGGTTTATTACTTTTTAAAATGTGTCTTTTACAAAGTTGGTATGGATTGGGCGATTATGAAGTAGAAAATCGTATTAATGATAGTGTGCCAAGAAGCAACAGTCAGCAACGATAGCTGTTGTATGCTATATTTAAGATGGTGGAATTACGTTTTATAGCGTAACTAACCGCTAAAGTCGTTGTATAGGCGATGGTTTTAAACCACCAAAAGGTGCTGTAATTAAGAGTTATGGTATTGAGCGTTTTGGAAAAGTTATTCCATGAGAGTAACAGGTATTAATAAAGGAGTTGAATGCAAGTGAACCACACTACAAGTCCTTTATGTAATTAATATTCCTACCTGTGTAGGAATGACATAAAAAAAACATGAGTTTATCTTGTCAGTCTTACGTCTATTGTCGCCATATTATTAACCTGACGAGTTCTAACCGTAATTATATCAAGCTGCATATTTGATATCTTTATGGTTAAAATATTTTTGCACTCTACTTTGATTCTTCTGTAGCATTATCATATGGTTT
>CAYOFS010000121.1:0-6144 GCA_964403095.1 uncultured Flavobacteriaceae bacterium
TTTTTAAATTTTATTATATATTTTAATTCCACTAAATTTGCAGTAGAGCCATAATAGTTTATTATCAGTCAGTCTTGTGTCTATTGTCTAACGGTCTAATGTCTCTATATCGATAAGCTATAATGAATCATCATGCGCTTTAGCTTTTTTGATGTTCAAGTCAAACTCTTGAAAAAGTTCTAATAAGTTAGTGATAGAGCCAATAAGGTCTTTAGTTTCTAGTAAAACGCCAAAGAATAGCGTAGTGTTTTTCGGACTAGTTTCTGTTTTGTCTTTTCTAATACGTTTTACTTGTTTTTCAATTGATTCTGCAACGTGATTAAAAAGCACGTTCTTCTCAGCAATAATTTCATTTAATCTACTAAAGTCCTTATTGTCAAAAGCAGTTTCAATTTGAACGAGCATTTTATCTAATTCAGTATCTATTAATTTAAGCTCTTCTATTTGACTTTTCTTTAAGTTCTTATGATTATTGTTTACATGTTTATAGCTAGACTTAGAAATATAACTAATTGATTGTGATATATCTTGTAGGTATCCAATTACCATAATGTAAAATCTACTTGCTTCGGCAGAAGTTTCGTCTAAATTTTTTATAAAATAGAAAACCTCGTCTTTTAATTGATCAACTTCATCGTTTAATTTACTAACATGTTTATCTGTTTTCTTTAATTTATTTAGATCATGTGAGGCTAAATCTTTTGCGACACTTGTGTAAAGTTTATTTACACGTTTAATTACTTCGGAAATATGACCTGCGCTTTCGTCAATTACACCACTAATAGTGATTAATTCTTCTCTATTTACTCTTCTTTTTTCTTTCGCATCTTTTTGCTTTTTAGCATACTTAATATAATTTCTTGAAATTAAGATAGTAACTAGTGTTAGTAATAGTCCAACAGCATAAATACCTCCTAAATTAATTAAATATAAAGTTAATGCAGATGCAGAAAATGCTACAAGAGCCGTTGCAAACCAGCCACCAATTACATTTAAAACGCCAGCAACTCTATAAACAGCACTTTCTCTTCCCCAAGCTCTATCTGCTAAAGAAGTTCCCATAGCAACCATAAAAGTAACGTAAGTAGTTGATAATGGCAAGCCTTTAGAGGTAGCAATAGAAATTAATATACCAGCAACAACAAGATTGATAGAAGCTCTTACTGTGTCAAAAATTGGCATTTCATATTTTTTAGGCTTTGGCAAAGCTATAACTGAACGTTCAAAACGAGAGTTAACCCAATCTTGAGTGGTTTTAGGAGTAATTGTTTCGTATATACTATTAAAAAACATTGCAGATCTTACAGCTAATCTAGAAGCAACAGTTGGTTGAAATCTTTCACTTCCTTCATTTTGTCTAGAAAGGTTTAATTCTGTTTCTGTAACTCCTCGTGCTTTTTTAGAAAACCAAATAGTTAAAACCATAATGGCTCCAGCAACTAAAAGTAATAAATTATTTGAAGGCACTTTTTTAGATAAAACTTCCATAGAGAAGTCTGTTGCTGCAACACCAGAACTATGCCAAGCTTCATAAGAATTCCAAGCAGCAATTGGTACTCCAACAAAATTAACTAAATCGTTACCCGAAAAAGCTAAAGCTAAAGAAAATGTACCAACACCAATAATAACATGTAGAATATTAACCTTAGTGAATTTAGATATAATAAAAGAAATTAATGTAAATAATAAAAAGCCTAAACCAAATACTTGCCAAAGATTATCTTCTAAATAATGTTTTATATCGTATGTTTTATAAAACGAAGTACCTTTAAATCCTTTAAAAAAAATGAAATAGGAAATTGAAGCTAATGCAAATCCACCAAAAATAACACTACTTAAGCTATCTTTTTCTCCTATTTTAAATGAGAATAATAATCTTGAAAAAAACTGTACTAAAGCACCAATACTAAAAGCGATTACAACGGATAATAAAATACCGAAAATAATTTGTGTTGCCTTTTCATAATTAATATATGCCCAAATTGCGTCTGTAGTTTCGTTTGGATTAGCAGATATTTTAATAAAAGCCATTGCAACTGCAGCACCTAATAATTCAAAAACAATTGATACTGTGGTTGATGTAGGCATTCCTAAAGTGTTAAATACATCGAGTAATAATATATCGGTTATCATTACGGCCATAAAGATGTACATAATATTTTGAAAGTTAAACATACTAGGATTAAAAATTCCTTTACGTGCAACTTCCATCATTCCGCTTGAGGTAACTGCTCCAACAAAAACACCTAAACTAGCAATAATTAAAATGTTGCGAATGCTGATTACTTTTGAACCTATAGCTGAGTTTAAAAAATTTACGGCATCATTACTTACGCCAACAATCAAGTCTACTATTGCTAAAATAGCAAGAGCTGCAATCATTAAAATATACGGATTATCCAACATGATTTATTTTTTAAAATTTACGCAAATTTACGACAGGCAATGTTAATTTAAGGTTAAGTTTTACTTTTATTAAATTTAACTACTTTTGCGCTTAGTAAGTAATAATTATTAATAAGCTTAACTCGTAATGCGAAGTAATACACTTGTAATCATGATATTAATACTAATCACTACAACTGTATTCTCTCAAGATGGTGGTTATAGTATGAAATGGAAGAATGGTTTCAAATTAGAAAGTGCTGATAAAAATTTCAAATTAAAATTTGGAGGTAGAATTATGCTAGATAATGCTTTCTTTTTTCAAGATGAGGCACTTGAAGATGAATACGGAGAGCTTAATAATGGAGCAGAAGTTAGAAGAGCTAGATTTTTTAATTCAGGTACACTTTATAAAAACATAAACTACAAATTGCAAGTAGATTTTGCAGGAAGTAAATCTATAGTAAAGGATTTATTTATAGGTATTTCAGGCTTACCAATAGTAGGTAATGTGCGTGTAGGTCATATGATTGAACCAATGAGTTTACAAATTCTAACAAGTAGTAAATATATTACTTTTATGGAGCGTTCTTTGCCAGATAATTTCTTACCTGCTCGTAACACGGGTATTTTATTTTATAATGATTCTAAAAATAAAAGAATTTCATGGCAAGCTGGACTTTTTAGAAGGTCGGATAAAAGTGGAAATGATAAAAAAGCTGATGATGGTTATGCTATTACAACACGTATTACAGGTTTACCTATTTTAAATAAAAAAGAAAAAGAATTATTACATGTTGGTGCTTCTTTTAGTTACAGAAAACCAAATACCAAAACATATAAAGTAAGTGTTAGACCTTCTGCTCATTTAGGTACTAAATACTTGGATTATGAGTTTTTAGATGTTAATACAATTACTATGTTTAATACGGAAGCTTCTTTAGTAATAAATCAGTTTTCTTTACAAAGTGAATATTTCACTACCAATGTTGAATTAAACAATGATGCAATAAAAAATTCTTTTTCCAAAGGTTTTTATGTACAAGTGAGTTATTTTTTAACTGATGATAGTAGAAAGTATAAAAGTTCACTTGTAGGTTTTTCAATAGTATCTCCAAAAAATAATTTCGGAAGTGAAAATGGTTATGGTGCATTGGAAGTAGCATTGCGCTATGCAGAAATCGATTTAGTTGATAATTCAACTGCTTTACCAAACCAACAAGAAGATATTACTTTAGGTTTAAACTGGCATTTAAATCCTGCTACTAGAATAATGGCTAATTATGTAATTGCAAATATTAATTCTGTCGCAAAAGGGAAAGCATCCAATTTTCAAGTACGCTTTCAGGTAGATTTTTAATATTTTTTTGTATCTTTACGGAAGAATAATTCAATAACCTAAAAATAGATAATATTATGGCAGTAATGAAAGTAATTGAAGTAATGGCTTCATCAGATAAAAGTTGGGAAGAAGCAACAAGAAGAGCAGTTAAGCATGCGTCAAAAAGCGTAAAACATATAAAGTCTGCTTTTGTGCAGTCGCAAAGTGTGGTTGTAAACGATGGTGATATAGCAGAATTTAGAGTAAATGTTAAAATTACATTTGAAGTAAAATAATTCTATTGGAAACAAAAAATTAAAATCGTCTATTTTTTTAGACGATTTTTTTATGCGTTATTTGTAGTAAATTAAATTTTTATGCAAAAAAATAAATCCATTATACTTTTTTTGGTAAAGTTTTTCATTAGTTATTTATTAATGGTGAGCTTGTACTCTTATTATTTAAGTGGAAGTCAAGAAAAAGAAACCTTTTTTTCTTGTTCGCCAATTACCATAACAGTTGCTAATCAAACAGTAGATATGATTAATTTTTTAGGGTATGATTCTAAAGTTGAACAGCATCAAGAAGAACTTTCATTAAAAGTATTTATTGAAGGTAGTTATGTGTCAAGAGTTATTGAAGGTTGCAATTCAGTTAGTATAATTATTTTATTTTTAGCTTTTATTATTGCTTTTTCCGGGAAAATAACAAGTACAATCACCTTTGGTATTATAGGTGCTTTGCTGATTTATATAACTAATATTTTTAGGATTGCAGTTCTATCTATCGGCATTCTATTATATCCAAAGCAACAAGAAATCTTGCATAGTTTAGTTTTTCCTGCCATTATTTACGGAATGGTTTTTTTACTTTGGGTGCTTTGGGTTAATAAATTTTCTAATTTTAAAAAGCAATAGCATGAATGTATATCTTCGTTTTTTAATTATCGGATTTTTATTTTTATTACTTGTTTTAGTACGTGCATTTGCAACTGATTTATTTTATGATCCGTTTGTGATTTATTTTAAAAACGATTATTTACATACCAAAATACCCGAATTTAATTCGTTTAAATTATATTTTAATATCTTTTTAAGATATGTACTTAATGGTTTAATTTCTATAGGAATTATTTATTTATTGTTTCAAAAAACAGTCTTAAAATTCAGCATTAAATTTTATATTTTTACTTTTGTAGTATTGATTGTATTATTATCTATTGTATTGGAGTTACAGTTATTTGAAAGTTATTTGCCTTTATTTTATTTACGTAGATTTTTAATTCACCCAATATTTGTATTACTGTTAATTCCTGCTTTTTATTATCAAAAAAAAGAATGCTTAAATTAAAATATTCCACATACAAATTAGAAGCAGGAACCGATGAAGCTGGTCGTGGTTGTTTGGCTGGACCAGTAGTTGCTGCTGCGGTTATTTTACCAGAAAATTTTGAACATCCATTACTAAATGACTCTAAACAATTAACCGAAAAACAACGAGAAAAATTACGTCCATTTATAGAAAAGCACGCCTTGACTTATGCTGTATCATTTGTTCATGCTCCAAAAATTGATGAAATAAATATTTTACAATCGTCTATCTTGGCGATGCATAAATCCATTAAAAAACTCTCTATCAAACCCGAATTTATAATAGTTGACGGAAATAAATTTAATAACTATAAAAAAATACCGCATCAAACTATTGTAAAAGGCGATGCAAAATATATGAGTATTGCTGCCGCTTCGGTTTTAGCAAAAACGTATAGAGATGATTATATGCTAAAAATAGGTAAAAAATTTCCTAATTATTTTTGGGAAAACAATAAAGGATATCCAACAAAACAACATCGTAATGGAATAAGAGAATTCGGAATTACTAAATATCATCGCAAAACTTTTAGATTATTGCCAACACAGTTAGAATTTGATTTTAGTACTGAGGTTTTTAGCGAAAAGCGAAAAGTAAAAAGCGAATTAGCGAAGAGTAACTAACTATTAATTTATACGTCATTACGAGCGATAGCGAAGTAATCTGTTGTATAAAATCTACTTTTTCTTTTTTCGATTAACCCTTCTTTTTTCTTTTCGTAATTCTTTTTTTGATTTTGTAGTAATTACAATAACACCATTTTCACCTTTAGTTCCATACATAAAAGTTGCTTTTTTATGTTTGTAAACATTAGTAGATTTAATTTTTTTAGGATCAATTTCTTTAAATTTTTTTTTAGTAATTATTTTGTCGTCTAGAATAAAAAGTGGTTCTTTGATTTTACAATCACTACATTTTTTACAGTTAATCATAATATTATTAACCGATTTTGCTTTGTCTATTTTTTTATTTTCGTTTTGCGAAAAAGATAGAATAGAAAATAAAAAACTAATACCTTAAATCCGCAAGTGTTTTCGTAGCGAGAAGTCAAAATGTATGCTAGTGTT